>NZ_DATBMI010000126.1:0-37669 GCF_036554925.1 Pedococcus sp. | reverse complement strand
GTCAACCTCGTCGCCGACCACGCCGACCTCGAGGCGCAGGCCCTGCAGGTGGCGAGGGAGATCATGGGCAAGAGCCCGCAGGCGCAGCGGATGCTGAAGTTCGCCTTCAACCTCACCGACGACGGGCTGATGGGGCAGCAGGTGTTCGCCGGCGAGGCCACGCGACTGGCCTACATGACCGACGAGGCCGTCGAGGGCCGTGACCAGTTCCTCGAGAAGCGCGATCCCGACTGGTCGCCCTTCCCCTGGTACTTCTGAGCCCCCCTCGCGGTCGGTCCGGTGCACCATGCCGGGCGCCGCGTGGCGCTGCCGGGCGCAGCGCGGGTCGGGCTGCCGGCACTGCGCGGGTCAGCCCGAGCCGCCGATGTCCACCTCGTAGGCCTCGAACACCAGGTCGGAGCCGGCCTGCCGGTGCCTCACGAGCTGGCCGACGAGCGCGGTGATCTCCTCCCGCAGGGCCGCCGGGTCGGCCAGCTCGCCCTCGCCGTCGATCCGGGCCAGCAGGCTCTGCAGGTGGACGGCATACCGGGTGTGCTCGCCCATGAGTCGGCGCACCTTCCCCGACAGCCGGGGCGACGACGCCCGGACATCGGCGTACAGGCCACCCTCACCCTCGGTGAGCTCCACATGGGTGCGGAAGTCGTGGGCGAGCTCGGCCACCGCCGCGCGCACCCTGTCGCGCCAGTCGGCACCCTCGATCGGCGAGGCCAGCGCCTCGTCGACCGCCGTCATCGAGTCGCGCAGCTCGGCGCGGTGCGCCCGCACGCGCTCGAGGTACTTCGCGAAGTCCTCCTCCATGGCGCACCTCCCGCCCCTGCCACCGTGCTCCCACCTCATGATTCCGCCTCATCGTCCCGCCGCCGGGACGCGCCGTCCAGAGGCCGGGGGCCGCGGCATACGCTGGGGCAGTGACGACGCTGCGGCCGCTCCCCGTGCCGGCCGGCCCCGCCGCCAAGGACGTCCTCCCGGCCCTGCGCGCCGCCCTCGACGGTGGCCCCGCCCTCCTGCCGTATGCCGCCTCGGCCCACCCCCCGGTCGTGCCCGACACCGCCGGCACGCTCCCCGACGGCCTGGCCCTGGCCGTCGGCACCTCGGGGTCCACCGGCACGCCGAAGCTCGCCATGCTCACCGGCACCGCGCTCAAGGCCAGCGCCCACGCCACGGACGACCGCCTCGGCGGCCCCGGCCAGTGGCTGCTGACCATGCCGGCCCACCACATCGCCGGTCTGCAGGTGCTGCTCCGCTCCCTGCTCGCCGGCACCGAGCCCGTCGTCGCCGACCTGGCCGCCGGCTTCACCCCTCGGGCCTTCGCGACCGCGGCCGCGGCCCTGACCGAGCGACGCCGCTACACCTCCCTCGTCCCGACCCAGCTGTCCCGCCTGCTCGCCGACGACGCCGGAACGGCCGCCCTGCGCGGCTTCGACGCCGTGCTCGTCGGCGGTGCTGCGGCACCGCCGGTACTGCTCGCCCGCGCCGAGGACGCGGGCGCGCGAGTCGTCACCACCTACGGCATGAGCGAGACCGCCGGCGGGTGCGTCTACGGCGGGCTGCCCCTCTCCTGCAGCCGGATCCGGGCCGACGACACGGGGCGGCTGCACCTCGGCGGTGCCACGCTCGCGCACGGGTACCTCGGTCGGCCCGACCTGACGGACGAGGCATTCCGAACCGACGCGCACGGGACTCGCTGGTTCGCCACCGACGACGTCGGGCACCAGGGCGGCGACGGCCGGTGGCACGTCGAGGGTCGCGTCGACGACCTCATCAACACCGGCGGGCTCAAGGTGGCCCCCCGGCTGGTCGAGGAGGCCCTGCTCGCCCACGTCACCGGGGTGGCCGAGGCGGTCGTGGTCGGGGTGCCCGACGACGAGTGGGGCGAGGCGGTGGGCGCCGCCCTCGTGCTGGACGACGGGGCGACCGCGCCCTCGGTCGACGACCTGCGCGTGGCACTGCGGGGGACCCTTCCCGACCACGCCCTTCCCCGCCTCGTCACCGTCCTGCCCGCCCTCCCGGTGCGCGGCCCGGGCAAACCCGACCGCAGCGCCATCCGGTCTCGCCTCGCCGTCGAGGCGTGACACGATTGACCCATGCTCCGCGTGCTGCCCTGGGTCCTCGCCCTGGCCCTGACCGTCTACGCGGCCGTCGACTGCATCCAGACCGACGAGAGCCGCGTGCGCAACCTGCCCAAGCTCATCTGGGTGCTCCTCATCCTGCTGTTCTGGGTCGTCGGCGCGATCGCCTGGTTCATCGCCGGCAGGCCCCAGCAGGGTCGTCCCCGCCGTGGCCCAACTCACCGGCCCCCGCCCCCGCGTGGCCCCGACGACGACCCGGACTTCCTCCGTAACCTGTAGGCGTCCACCCGCCGCGCGTCGAACCGCGCCGCCCAGCACGAACCAGAGCGAGACCACCACCCATGGCCACCATTGCCCAGTGGATCGAGGGCGCCCGCCCGCGCACCCTGCCAGCCGCCATCGCGCCCGTCGTCGCGGGCACCGGCGCCGCAGCGGCGCTCGGCGAGTCCGACTACGGTCTGGCCCTGCTCGCGCTCGTCGTGGCCGTGAGCCTCCAGATCGGTGTCAACTACGCCAACGACTACTCCGACGGGATCCGCGGCACCGACGCCTCACGGGTCGGCCCGGTGCGCCTGGTGGGCCAGCACAAGGCCGACCCCGACAACGTCAAGATCATGGCGTTCTCGTTCTTCGGCTTCGCAGCGCTCGTCGGCCTCGCCCTCGTCGCCCTGAGCAACGCCTGGCTGATGATCCCGCTCGGCGCCGTGGCCATCCTCGCGGCCTGGAAGTACACCGGCGGCGACAACCCCTACGGCTACCGCGGGCTCGGCGAGGTCTACGTCTTCGTCTTCTTCGGCCTCATGGCGACGCTCGGCACGCTCTACACCCAGGCGGGCCAGATCACGACCGCCGGGGTGCTGGCCGCCGTCGGCGTGGGCGCGATCGCGTCCGCGATCCTCGTGGCCAACAACCTGCGCGACATCCCCACCGACCGGGCCACCGGCAAGATGACCCTCGCCGTGCGGCTCGGCGACCGTGGCACCCGGGTCCTGTATGCCGCGCTGGTCGCCGTCGCCGCGTTGGCAGTGGTGGCCATCGCCGTCATCCGCCCGCCCGCGCTGGTCGCCCTGCTCTCGCTCGCGGTGGCCTGGAAGCCCGTCCGGCTCGTGCTCTCCGGCGCGAGCGGTCGCGACCTGGTCAGGGTGCTGTCGGCCACGGGGCTGTTCGAGATCACCTACGGCGTGCTGCTCGCGGTCGGCCTCGCGTGGGGAGGCGCGTCCGCCTGAGCAGGCGGGCGGCTGCCTCAGCGGTACTCGACGGGGCCCTGGTTCCCCTGCGAGCCCTCGTCCTCGGCGTCCTCGGCCTGCTCGTCGCTCGCGGCCGCCCGTCGCTCCTGCTTGGCCTGCGCACGCGCCTGGATCCGCTCGTTGATCTGCCGGCTGTAGTCGTCGCGGAACCGCTTGAGCACGAAGAACGAGATCAGCATCGAGATGGCGGCGGCGAGCACGAGCAGGAGGATCTGCTGCTCGGGCTCGCGCAGCCCGAGCAGCCAGAGCGCCGCGAGGACGCCGAAGAAGATGAGCAGCCGCAGGACGGTGTACCGGACCACGCTCTCAGAGCCCCGAGTAGGAGTGCTGGCTGACGAAGAACACGTTCACCACCGTGTAGTTGATGACGATGCAGGCCCACCCGGCGAGGGCGATGTAGTTGGCCGACTGGCGGCTCCAGCCACTGGTGGCGCGGGCATGCAGGTAGGCCGCGTAGACGACCCAGATCACGAAGGTCCAGACCTCCTTGGGGTCCCAGTTCCAGTAGGCACCCCAGGCCTGCCGGGCCCAGATGGCCCCGGCGATGAGTGTGAAGGTCCACAGCGGGAAGGCCACGATGTGCAGGCCGTACGCCAGCCGCTCGATCGCGCGCGCGTCGGGGAACCGGTCCAGCACGGACCGCCGGCCGCTGCGCTCGAACGCGTCCTTGACGAGGTAGATGCCCGTCGCCGAGGCGGCGATGGCGAACAGCCCGGTGGCCAGCGTCGCCACGGTCACGTGGATGGCCAGCCACACGCTCTTCAGCGACGGCAGCAGCTCGGCGGCCTCGGTGTACCAGACGGTGATCGCCAGGCCGAGGGTCAGCAGCACCGGGGCGACGACGAACAGCCCCAGCCAGCGCAGGTCGCGGCGGGTGGACCAGATGCTGAACGCGAGGATGGTGAACATCGCACCGACCACCGCGAACTCGAACATGTTGCCCAGCGGCCAGCGCTGGACGGAGGCACCGCGCAACACCGCCGAGACCACCAGCAGGAAGCCGCCGAGCCAGGTCAGGCTGCCGGCGATCCCGGCGGCCTTGCGGGCCCGGGCGGGCACCTGCTCCCCCTCGTCGACCACCGGGGCAGCGGCGTCGGGGGTACCGGTCACCACGTCGGTGCCGGCGCCGGCAGGCACGTCGACCGGGGCACTCGGCACGCCCACGCCGACCAGGGCCTCCTCGCGCGCTGCCCGCTGGTCGCGGACGGCGGCGGCCGCGCGGTCGCGGTGCGGCACGAGCCCGGCGAGGTAGAGCGCGTAGCCGACCATCGCCAGGGTGAGCACCGCCATCGCGGAGTAGAGGCTCAGGTTGGCGTACTGCGCGAGCGCCTCGTTGGTCATCTCGGTGTACCCATCCGTCGTTCCACGGCGTCGAGGATCTCCCCGACCGCCTCTGCGAGTGTGTCGTCGTCGTCCTTGGCCATGCCGCCGACAGCCACCACGGTACGTCCCGCCTCGGCACCCGGCGAAACCCGGACGAAGACCCGTCGGCGACGGATGACCAGGCTGGCGATGAGACCGGCGAGGGCGAGCAGGGCGCTGACGAGCGTGAGCTCCTTGCCCGGGTCCGAGCGCACCGACAGCCCGGCGAAGCGCTCGACGCCGTCGAAGGTGATGCTGCCCCGGCCGCCGGGGAGCTCGAACGTCTGCCCGGGCTCGAGCCAGATCCGCAGGACGTCGGTGCCCTTGGCGTTCTTGACCTGGGTGAGCTTCTGGGTGTCGAGGGTGTAGACCGACTGAGGCCGGCCCTCGGGGAAGAGCTCCCCCTCGTAGAGGCCGAGTGCGAGCGCCGGCTTCTTGGCGTCGGGGAAGACCGAGCTCGGCCCCTGCTCCTCGCTGATGACGGCGGTCGGCAGGAAGAGGCCGAAGAACCCCAGCTGCTGCGGGCGGGCGCCGGTGACCTTGACCGCACCGACCGACTTGTAGTTGTTGTCCTGGGCGAGGAACGGCGTCGCGTCGCGGTAGACGACGTTGCCCTCGCCGTCGCGGACGGTGATGACCGGTGCGTAGCCGTTGCCGAGCAGGAACACCGAGGCGCCGTCCATCTCGAGCGGGTGGTTGACCTTGATGGTCTCCTCGCGGGGTGTGGCGCCCGGCTCGTCGGTGGCGGTGACGTGGGCGGTGAAGTCGCGGGGCTGCCCGAACTGGCCACGGCCGGTGACGTTCTCCTCGAACGTCGCGTCGAGCCGGTCCACGCCCACGGCGAAGGGCGAGAGGTCCTGCGCGTCGACCCACGGCCCGGGGCTGAAGGTGTCGTAGCGGGACAGGGTGTTGGCGAAGCCCTGGCCGACGGGCACGATCACGTCGCCCTTCCAGCCGAAGAGGTGCCCGATGGCGACGCCGATGATGACCAGGATGAGGGCGAGGTGGAAGACGAGGTTGCCCGTCTCCTTGAGGTAGCCGCGCTCGGAGCTGACCGAGTGCTCGTCGTGGCTGTGCACCCGGAAGCGCCGGCCACGCAGCTCGGCCCTGGCAGCGGCCAGGACGTCCTCGCGGCTCCCGGCGACCTCGCGCTCCGCGTGGGCGCCCAGGCGCTCGAGCCGGCCCGGGGCGCGCGGCGGCTGGGCCCGCATCGCCCGCCAGTGCACGCGGCTGCGCGGCAGCACGCAGCCCACCAGGGAGACGAACAGCAGCAGGTAGATCGCGGCGAACCACGGCGAGGCGTAGACCTCGAAGAAGCCGAGCCGGTCCAGCCAGGGCCCGAGCTCGGGGTGCTGCGCGATGTAGTCGGCGGTGCGGGCGGCGTCGATGCTGCGCTGCGGCCAGATCGAGCCGGGCACGGCGCCGATCGCCAGCAGCAGCAGGAGGAAGAGGGCGGTCCGCATGCTCGTCAGCTGGCGCCACATCCAGCGCAGCCAGCCGCGCGCGCCCAGGGTGGGCTGCGTGATCTCGGCCATCAGAGCACCGTCTCGAAGCCGCTGACGAGCCGGGTCTGGAGCGCGCGGGTCCAGTCCTCCCAGAGACCGGTGACGAGCAGGATGCCGACGGCCAGGAGCAGGGCACCCCCGAGCAGCTGGATGCCCCGCTGGTGCCGGCGCAGGGCCGCGGAGACCCGGCCGAAGCGCTGGAAGCCCGCCGCGATGAGCAGGAACGGCAGGCCCAGGCCCAGGCAGTATGCCGCGGCGAGGACCACACCCCGGGTCACCGCCTGCTGGTCCCCGGTGGTGGTCGCCAGGAGCACCACCGCGGCCAGGGTGGGGCCGGTGCAGGGCGCCCAGCCGATGCCGAACACCGCGCCGAGCAGCGGTGCCCCGGCCAGCCCTGCGGCGGGCTTGAAGCGCAGCCTCAGCTCGCGCTGGCTGCCGGCCCCGAGGAAGACCAGGGCCATGAGGATGACCAGCACCCCGCCCACGCGCATGAGGAGGGTGCGGTGCTCGATGAGGGCGGCGCCGATGGACGCGAAGAACGCCGTCGTCGCGATGAAGACCGCGCTGAAGCCCGCGACGAACAGCAGCGCCCCGAGGACCATCCGGCTGCGGGCGCGGTCGGCGAGGGCGACGTCGCCCAGACCGGTGACGTAGCCGAGGAAGCCGGGCACGAGCGGCAGCACGCACGGCGACGCGAACGAGACCAGGCCCGCGAGCAGCGCGACGGCGATGGCGACCGGCAGGGCGCCGGCGGCCACCGTGTCGGCAACCCCTGAAGGCAGGTAGAGCATGGGTGTGTCGGCCGCCTAGGACTCGGCGAGCACGTCGTCGACGAGGCCGGTCAGCGTGCTGGCCGTGACCTCGCCGTTGACCCGGGCGGCGATCCGACCGGTCGTGTCGAGCACCAGGGTCGTGGGCACCGTGGGCGCCTTGCCCTGGAGGGCGAGGATGAGCACGCCCGACTCGTCGCTCAGCGACGGGTAGGTGATGTTGTTCGCCTTGAGGAAGGCGGCCCCGCGCGCGGGGTCCTCGCGGAAGTCGATGCCGACGAACTGCACCGGCTTGCCGGCCTTGGACAGGCCGTCCCAGGCCTTCTGCAGGTCGGGCGCCTCGGCGACGCACGGCCCGCACCATGAGCCCCAGACGTTGACGACGACGACCTTGCCCGCGGCCTCCGCCATCGACCAGGTGCCGCCGTCGACGGTGGCGCCCTGGAGCTTCACCGGCTGCTGGCGCTCGGCCGCGGCGATCTTCTCGACGCTGCCGTCGCCCGAGACGTAGCCCTTGCGATCCCCGGCCTTGGCCTGGGCCGAGAGGCTGTTCGGGTCCTCGGAGCAGGCACCGACGGCCAGGGCGACCGCCACTGCGGCCAGCACTGCGGCATACCTCACGCGCCGGCCCCCTTGTGGGCCTGGGGCAGGAGGTCTGCGGCGGGCTCGCTGTAGGTGACGGACTCGAGCTCGCCGTCCTGGTAGGTCAGCGTCGTCAGCGACGCGAGGGAGCACTGGCGGTGGCGCGGGTCGTGCCACAGGCGCCGGCCCATGAGCCGGTTGCGGACGGTCCAGATCGGCAGCTGGTGGGAGACGATGACCGCCTCGTGGCCCTCGGCGGCGAGGCGGGCGTCGTCGATCGCGGCGAGCATCCGCCGCGCGATCAGCTCGTACGCCTCGCCCCAGGACGGCTTGAACGGGTTGACCAGCTTGGCCCAGTGCCGGGGGTGCGCGAACGCCGCGGGTCCGGCGTTGACGTGCTCCCCCTCGAAGCGGTTGACGGACTCGAGGACGCGGTCGTCGGTGACGATGTCGAGCCCGTGCTCCTCGGCGATCGGTGTCGCGGTCTCCTGCGCCCGGGTGAGCGAGGAGGCGACGACCAGGGTGACGTCGTGGTCGGCGAGGTGCCGGGCCACGGTCCGCGCCATCTGCTGGCCGAGGTCGGAGAGGTGGTAGCCGACGAGCCGTCCGTAGAGGACACGCTCGGGGTTGTGGACCTCACCGTGCCGCAGCAGGTGCACGACGGTCCGGACGGGCGCGCTCATGACTCGATTGTCGCAAACGCCTCGGCAGCCGCCGACGCCGCCGCCGGGATCGCCGCGACCACCCGCGCGACCGCCGCGTCGTCATGCGCCGCGCTGACGAACCACGACTCGAAGGCACTCGGCGGCAGGTGGACGCCCTGGCTCAGCATCGCGTGGAAGAACGCCGCGAACGCAGGCACGTGCTGGTCGCGGGCGTCGTCGTAGTCGGTCACGGCGCCGTCGCGGAAGAAGACGCTGAACATGCTGCCGGCACGCTGGACCCGGTGGGGCACGCCCGCACGGGCCAGCTCCTCGGCGAGGGCGGCGGTCAGGGTGTCCGCAACCACCCCGAGCCGGTCGTAGACCTCAGGGGTGCACGCCCGCAGCGTCGCCAGGCCGGCGGCGGTGGCCACGGGGTTACCTGACAGCGTCCCCGCCTGGTAGACGGGGCCGACCGGCGCGAGCAGTGCCATGACGTCGGCACGGCCGCCGAACGCCGCGGCGGGGAAGCCGCCGCCCATCACCTTCCCGAAGGTGAACAGGTCCGGCGGCCCAGCGGCATACGGGCCCTCGAGCCCGAACCACCCGGCGGAGGAGCAGCGGAAGCCGGTCATGACCTCGTCGGAGATGAGCAGCGCGCCGTGGGCGGCGGTGACGCGGCGCAGGCCGTCGGTGAAGCCGGGTGCGGGCGGCACCACCCCCATGTTGCCCGGGGAGGCCTCGGTGATGACCGCCGCGATCTGCCCGCCCCGCTCGGCGAAGGCCGCCTCGATGGCGGCGAGGTCGTTGTAGGGCAGCACGATCGTCTCGGCTGCCATCTCCTGGGGCACCCCGGCGGAGTCGGGGAGGGCCAGGGTGGCGACGCCGGAGCCCGCCGCGGCCAGCAGCGAGTCGACGTGGCCGTGGTAGCAGCCGGCGAACTTCACGATGAGCGACCGGCCGGTGTACCCGCGGGCCAGACGGATGGCGCTCATCGTCGCCTCGGTGCCGGAGGACACCAGCCGCACCCGCTCGACCGGCTCGACACGGGCCACGATCTCCTCGGCGAGCGCGACCTCGTTCTCGCTCGGCGTGCCGAAGGAGAACCCGCGCGAGGCCGCCCGGGTCACCGCGGCGACGACGTCGGGGTGGCCGTGGCCGAGGATCATCGGGCCCCACGAGCCGACGAGGTCGACGTACTCACGCCCGTCGGCGTCCGTGAGGTAGGGCCCCTGGCCGGAGACCATGAAGCGCGGCGTGCCGCCGACCGCCCGGAAGGCCCGCACCGGCGAGTTCACGCCCCCCGGGGTCACCGCGAGAGCGCGCTCGAGCAGGGCCTGAGAGGCGGGGGCTTCCACGGGGTATGCCGTGGTGGCGGCGCGGTCGGTCATGGCGCCATTGTCTCAGCCGCTCCGGAGCGACCGGTCGGCGCCGTGCGGGCGGTGTGGGCTACTCCACCTCGGAGCAGACGCCCGCGCTCCCGCTGCGGGTGATCGCGGTCTCGACGGCGGCCATGGCGCTCCCGAGGGCCAGGAACAGCTCGGGCGGCATCGTGTCGACGAGGTTGCGGCGGACGCTCTCGACGTGCACGCGGGCCATGTCCTGGACGGCCGTCCATCCCTCCTCGGTCAGCACCAGCTCCACGCCGCGGCGGTCCTCGAGGCAGGACTCGCGACGCACCCAGCCTCGCCGCTCGAGGCGGACGGCGGTGTGGGTGAGGCGACTGCGGGACTGGACGACGAGATCGGCGAGGCTCGACATCCGCAGCCGGCGGCCCGGCGCCTCGGACAGCATCGAGATGATCTCGTACTCGGACAGCTGGACGCCGTGGGACTGGAGGTCGCGGTCGAGGGCGGCCTCGAGCAGCCGGCTCCCGCGCAGGTAGGCACGCCAGGCGTGCTGCTCCTGGGAGCTGAGCCAGCGAGGCTCGGTGGCGGAGGTGGTGCTCACGGGAACCAGTATTTCACGTTGGACGATTAGTTGAAATATTAACGATCGCTGTTATGTTGAGGGCAGTGAGAGCGAGGAACCCCGTCCTCGACCACCACTCGACACAGGAGCTTTACTGATGACCATCACCGCCCAGAGCATCACCCAGATCCCCGCCGGCACCTGGACCGTCGACGCCTCCCACACCGAGGTCGGCTTCACCGCCCGACACCTCATGGTGAGCAAGGTCCGCGGCCAGTTCACGGACGTCGCGGGCACCGTGACCGTCGGTGAGCCCTTCTCCACCTCGCAGGTCACCGCGACCGTGCAGCTGGCCTCCATCGAGACCGGCTCGGCCGACCGCGACGCGCACCTCAAGAGCGCCGACTTCTTCGACGTGGAGAACAACCCGGAGATGACCTTCGTCTCCACCGAGGTCTCCGAGGACTCCCTCAAGGGCGACCTGACCATCAAGGGCGTCACCCGTCCGGTCGAGTTCGACCTCGAGTTCGGCGGCGTGGCCACCGACCCGTGGGGCAACACCAAGGCCGGCTTCGAGGCCGAGGCCGAGATCAACCGCAAGGACTGGGGCCTGGAGTGGAACGTCGCGCTCGAGGGCGGCGGCGTGCTCGTCTCCGAGAAGATCAAGATCAAGCTCGACGTCCAGCTGCTCAAGACCGCCTGACCGGCGTCCCACTTCTTGCCCGAGACCCACCGTCGCGGCCCCTCCCGGGGCTCGCGGCGGTGGGTCTCGGGCCATGGGTGCGTGTGTGCCGTATGCCGTTGGGGCCGGCTACTCCCGGACTGCCCCCTCGAGCATCCCGGCGATGAAGTGCCGCTGGAGGAACAGGTAGAGCACGACGACGGGTGTGGCGACGATGCAGGCGCCCGCGGCCAGCAGCGTGAAGCCCTGGGTGTACTGGCCCTGGAAGAAGGCCAGTCCGAGCGGCGCGGTGCGCAGCGACTCGGAGGTCACCATGACCAGGGGGATGAGGAACTCGTTCCACGTCCACATGAAGACCAGGACCGTCAGCGTCACGATGGCGGGCCGGGCCAGTGGCACCAGCACGCTCCAGAGGATGCGCCGGGTCGAGGCGCCGTCGAGCCGGGCCGCCTCGACGAGGGAGCGGCTGCTCGTGCGGAAGTAGGCGCGCATCCAGAAGGTGCCGAACGCCACCGACTGGGCGACCTGCGGCAGGACCAGCGCCCAGGGCGTGTCCGTGAGGCCGAGCGTCCGCAGGTCGAAGTAGAGCGGCACCACGATCGCCTCGCTGGGCATCATGATGCCGACGAGCAGCAGGTAGAAGAGCACTGTCGAGCCGCGGAAGCGCATCGTGCCGAAGGCGAACCCGCTGAGGATCGACAGGACGACGCTGACCACCACGACCGTCGCCGAGACCAGCAGGCTGGTGCGCAGGTAGGTGCCGAAGTGGCCGTCCTCCCACGCCCTCGCGAAGTTCTCCGGGTGCAGACCGAGCACTCCCGGTCCGACCTGGCCGCCGGCCGCGTCGTCGGGGCCGAGTGCGGCGGCCACGATGGTGAGGATCGGGTACAGCGCGAACACCGCGAACACGATGAGGATGGCGTAGTTGGCGAAGCGCTCGCCGGAGGAGACCCTCATGCCGCCGCCCTCATGCGCGCTCCCGCTCCGCGACCCGGGTGATGCCGAGCGAGATCGCGAAGATGACCAGGGTGAGGACGACGGCGATGGCGGCGGCGGACCCGACCCTGCCCTGCTGGAAGGCCCGGTTGTAGACCTCGAACGAGGGCACGGACGTGCTCTGCCCCGGCCCACCGCGGGTCGTGATGTAGACGAGGTCGAAGGTGCGCAGCGCCGCGATCACCGTCAGGGTCAGGGCCACCGCGATCTCACCGCGCACCGACGGCAGCGTGACGGCGAAGAACTCCCGCACCGGGCCTGCGCCGTCGAGCCGGGCGGCCTCGTAGAGCTCGCCGGGGATGCGCCCCATGCCGGCCAGCAGCAGCACGGTCACCAGGCCGATCTCGAACCACGTGCCGATGAACCCGACCGCGGGCAGGGCGGCGGTGTAGTCGCCGAGCCAGCCGCGGGTCAGCGACTCGAGCCCCACGGCCCGGAGCAGGTCGTTGACGCTGCCGTCGGGGGCGTAGAGACGCCGCCACGCCACGCCGACGACCACCATGGCGACCACCTGCGGCAGGAACACGACGGTGCGGAAGAACGGCAGGCCTCGCACCCGCGCCCGGTTGAGGATCGACGCCAGCCCCAGGCCCACCACGAGGGGCAGCACCGCGTAGAAGAACACCAGCACCAGCGCGTGGCCGAACGACGACCGCAGCGCGGGGTCGGTGACGACCTCCGCGTAGTTGTCGAGGCCGGCCCAGGTGGCGAGCGTGGTGCCGTTCCAGTCGTAGAACGAGATCTGCACCGCACGGCCCAGCGGGTAGAGCAGGAACGCCGCGTAGACCAGGAACGCCGGCAGCAGGTAGAGGTAGGCGATCTTCCGCGGCTCCCCCGGCGGACCGGTGCTCCGGGCCGGCGCGGCGCCCACCGGGGGGTCGCCCGCCGTGGTGACGCGCACGCGGGTGCCGCCCGCCCCTGCGCCGCTCACTGGTTCGACGAGACGAACCCGCTGTAGTCCTTCTCGAGGGTGTCGAGGAACTGCTCGGGCGTGGCCTTCTTGGCGAGGAGGTCCTGCAGGGCCGCCCCGATGGTGTCCGACATCGTCGGCGTGGCGTAGTCGAGGTAGGGAACGAGCGCGTTCTTCTCCACCGCGGTGCCGAAGGCGGCGAAGACGTCCTTGCCGAGCGCGTTCGGCGCCTGCTGCGCGGCCGTGTCGGCGATCGGCAGGTTGTCGTTCTTCGCGAGCACGGCCATGGCGTCCTTGCTGGTGATGAAGTCGATGTAGGCGGCCGCGGCGTCGGGGTGCTTGCTCTTGCTCGAGATCGCCCACGGGATGCCGGTGCCACCCGTCGCCGCCGGGTTGCCCGAGGCCGGGGGCGGCAGCACGAACGTCACGTCGTCACCCATGGCCTTGCCGAGGTCGGCCTGCAGCCAGGTGCCCGCGATGAGGTAGGCGCCGGTGCCCTTCGAGAACGCCTGCCAGGCCGGGTCGTAGCCCTGGCCGTTGACGTCCTTGGAGAAGTAGCCCTTGTCGACCCAGTCGACCAGCGTCTGCGCGGCCTTCGTGTTCTCGGGCGTCTTCCACGAGCCGCCCTTCTGGCCGAACCCCAGCTTGCGGATGGCGTCGGGCTGCACGTTCTGGGCCTGCGCCGTGCCGAAGACGTGGATGGCCGGCCACTTGTCGAGGTTGCCCAGCACCAGGGGCAGCTCGCCCTTGGCCTTGAGCGTGGCCAGGCTCTGCTGGAACTCGTCCCAGGTCTGCGGCATGGACACGCCGGCCTTCTGGAGCTTGGTCTTGTTGACGAAGATGCCGACGACCTCGCCGACCTGTGGCAGGCCGAAGAGGCTGCCGGTGCCGAAGGTCTTGCCGTCGGTCGAGTACGACGAGTACTGGCGCACCGACTCGGGGTACCGGTCCTTCCACCCGTACGCCTCGGCATACCGGTCCAGCGCGACCAGCTGACCGGCCTGCACGAAGGAGCCCATCTGCGGACGGCCGTTGTTGGCCTGGAAGACGTCGGGCGGCGTGTTGCCCGACAGGGCCAGCTTGAGCGTGGTGTTGAGGTCGTCGGTCGAGCGCGAGACCCGGTTGAGCTTGATGTTCGGGTACTTCGCCTGGAACTCCTTGTTGAGCTCCTCGATCTGCGCCTTCTGCCCGCCGCGGATCTCCTGGTCCCAGACGGTGAGGGTGACGTTCCCCAGCTTCGACGCGTCGGTGGTGACCTGGCCGGTCGGCGTGGCGCCGCCGGTGTCGGAGTCGGACCCCGGCGTGCAGGCGGCCAGCGCGACCGCGCCGACCATTCCGGCTGCGGCCAGCAGGGTCGTGGACCGGGTTCTCGATCGGCTCGTCATCGGCGTGCTCCTCGTTCGGTGGTGGTGGGTCGGCAGGACGGGGCGCCGGTCACGGGTACCCCGGGACGTCGGCGCGGCGGGCGATGGTGGCAGTGGCGCGGCGGCCGGACCCGACGGGGACGTCCGGGACCAGGTCGTCGAGGAAGGCGTAGCGGCGCAGCAGCGAGCGGTGGTACGACCCGGTGCCGGGGTCGGCGCGCTGGCTGTTCCACCAGTCGGCGATGTCGCCCCAGCCGGGGGCCGCGAGCGACCCGCCGAACTGCTGCACCGCCAGGGACGAGCACAGCGCGGCGAACGACAGCCGCTGCTGCAGCGGCCACCCGGCCACGGTGCCCAGGACCATGGAGGCGGCGAAGACGTCACCGGCGCCGGTCGGGTCGAGGGCCGAGACGCGCAGGGCCGGGACGACGGCCTCCTCGCCCGACTCCGAGTCGATGGCCATCGCCCCCTCCTCGCCGTTCGTGACGATGGCGAGCGGGACGAGGTCGGCCAGGGCGTAGAGGGCCTCGGCGGGCGTCTCGGCACGGGTGTAGGCCATGGCCTCGTCGGCGTTGGCCAGGAAGGCGTGGCACACCTGCAGCTGGTCGAGCACCTCGCGGGACCAGCGTCCGCTGGGGTCCCACCCGACGTTGGCGAAGACGAGGGCGCCGTCGGCGCGGGCCCGCTCGACCCATGTCGGCTCCGAGGCGCCGAGGAGGGGGCGGCCCTCGCCGAGCTCGGCGATCACGGCCCGGGCCCGGGGCGGGCGCCCGATCAGCTCGGTCGGCCCGATGGGCGCGGGGTGCCCGTGGCTGACCATCCCGCGGTCGCGGTTGACGGCCAGCGACACCGTGACCGGCGAGTGCCAGCCGGGGAACCGCCGCGACCGGCTCAGGTCGACGTGCTCGAAGTCGGCCAGGGTCTCCCAGCAGAAGTCGCCGTACGCGTCGTCGCTGAACGCCGCCGCGAGGGAGGTGCGCAGCCCGAGCCGCTGCGCCGCCACCGCGAGGTTGGCGATGCCGCCGGGGCAGGAGCCCATGCCCTCGGCCCAGATCTCCTGGCCGTCCCCGGGCAGGGACTCGAGCCCGGTGAAGATGATGTCCAGGAAGACCGTGCCCCACACGAAGACGTCGATGTCGGGCGCCCCGTCGATGCGCAGCGGCGCAAGGGGGTCGTACACCTGCTCCGGCACTGCGCACGGCTCCTGTCGTTGGCTGACCTGCTCGCCAGAATGCACCCGAACGTCCGGCAAGACAAGCATCATCGCGCAGATACGTGCATACAAATGCGTGCGGTGCGCGTTTTTGATTGTTATCGTGCCTGCATGCGGGTCCCCCGACAGCGCGCCATCGTCGCACGGGTGACCTCTGCCGGAACCGCCACCACCGAGGAGCTCGCCGCGCTCTGCGACGTCAGCCTGGCCACGGTCCGGCGGGACCTCATCGAGCTCGAGGCGCAGGGAGCGATCCGGCGGGTGCACGGCGGCGCTGTCGCCCATGACGGCCCGGACGCCGACACGGCCCGTGGCTTCTCCGAGGTCGCCGCCCACGACACCGCGGACAAGCGAGCCGTGGCGGCTCGGGCCGCCGCCCTGGTGGGCGACGGCGAGTGCGTGATCCTCGACATCGGCACCACCACGATGATGCTGGCCCGCGAGCTGAGGGGGCGGCCCGTCACCGTGGTGACGGCCAGCCTCGCCGTCCTCGACGTGCTGCGCGACGACCCGACCGTCGAGCTCGTCCTCCTCGGGGGCATGGTCCGCCGGTCCTACCACTCCCTCGTCGGCGCCCTCACCGAGGACGCCCTGCGCCAGGTGCGCGGAAGCCATGTCTTCCTCGGCGCCAGCGGGGTGAGGAGCGACGGTTCCGTGCTCGACACCACGATGGTCGAGGTCCCCGTCAAGCGCGCCCTGCTGCGCGCCGCGGATCGCAGCGTCCTCCTCGTCGACCGGCACAAGTTCCCCGGCACCGGTGCCCTGCGGGTCTGCGGCCCCGGCGAGGTCGACACCATCATCACGAACACCGGCGCCGACCCCGACACGACAGCGGCCTGCCGGGAGGCAGGCACGGAGGTGCTCTACGCATGAGGCTCGCGATCCTGGGCGGCGGCGGCTTCCGCACCCCGCTGGTCTACGGCGCCCTCCTCACCGACCGGCACGAGCGCCGGGTCGACGAGGTCCGGCTCCACGACGTGAGCCCGCGGCGTCTCGCTGCCATCGGCCGGGTCCTGGCCCAGCTGGCGGAGGGCCACGACGACCCGCCCCGGGTCACGACCACGACCGACCTCGACGCAGCGGTCGAGGGCTCGGACTTCGTCTTCTCGGCGATCCGCGTCGGCGGGCTCGAGGGGCGCACGGCCGACGAGCGCGTCGCCCTCGACCTCGGCCTGCTCGGCCAGGAGACCACCGGCGCGGGCGGACTCTCGTACGGCCTGCGCACGGTCCCGGTGGCCCTGCGCGTGGCCGAGCGGGTGCGGGTCCTGGCCCCGGACGCCTGGGTCATCAACTTCACCAACCCCGCGGGGCTGGTCACCGAGGCCATGCAGTCGGTCCTCGGCGACCGCGTCGTGGGGATCTGCGACTCCCCCATCGGCGCCGCCCGCCGGGTGGCCGCCACCATGGGCGTCGACCCCGCGGAGACGACGGTCGACTACGTCGGGCTCAACCACCTCGGGTGGTTGCGCGGCGTGCACCACGACGGGCGCAACCTCGTGCCCGCCCTGCTCGGCGACGACCGCCGCCTCGCGGCGACGGAGGAGGGGCAGCTCTTCGGCGCGGAGTGGTTGCGCACCCTCGGCGCCATCCCCAACGAGTACCTCTACTACTACTACTTCACCCGCGACGCGGTCGCCTCCATCACCGGCAGCCCGCAGACCCGCGGTGAGTACCTCCTCGCGCAGCAGCAGCGGTTCTACGCGACGGTCGAGACCTCACCCGTCGCCGCCCTGGGCGAGTGGGACCGGGTGCGCATGGAGCGCAACGCGACCTACATGCGCGAGGCGCGCGACGAGGGCGAGGAGCGCGACGAGCACGACGTCCAGGGCGGGGGGTACGAAGGCGTCGCCCTCGCGATCATGGCTGCGATCTCCCGGGGCGAGGCGGCATCGCTGATCCTCAACGTTCGCAACGGTATCGCCGTCCCCGGGCTGCCCCATGACGCCGTGGTCGAGGTGCCGTGCACGGTCGATGCCCACGGCCCCCGGCCGCAGGCGGTCAGCCCGCTCGAGGGGCACCCGCTCGGCCTGGTGCAGCAGGTCAAGGCGGTGGAGCGGCTGGTCATCGAGGCCGCGACCACCGGGTCGGTGCAGCGCGCCGTCGAGGCGTTCGCCCTGCACCCGCTGGTCGACTCCGTCACCGTGGCGCGCGAGCTGCTGCGTGGCTACCGGGAACGGATCCCGTTGGTGGACGAGGTCTTTCGCACTTGACGGCGCACCGGCGAGGGATGCCGCGAGGTCACCGCAGCAGGTCGGCCGCCTCGAGCGCGTAGTAGGTGAGGATGACCTGCGCGCCGGCACGCCGGATGCTCAGCAGGGACTCCAGGATGGCCCGCTCGCGGTCGATCCAGCCCTGGGCCGCCGCGGCCTCGATCTGGGAGTACTCTCCCGAGATCTGGTAGGCCGCAACGGGAACCGGCGACATCTCGGCGGCCGTCCGCACGATGTCGAGGTGAGGCATCGCCGGCTTGACCATGACCATGTCGGCGCCCTCGGCGATGTCGAGCTCGATCTCGCGCACGGCCTCGGTCGCGTTGGCCGGGTCCTGCTGGTAGGTCATCCGGTCGCCCTCGAGCGAGGACTCGACCGCCTCCCGGAACGGGCCGTACAGGCCCGACGTGTACTTCGCTGCATACGCGAGCAGGATCGTGTCGGTGAAGCCGGCGCCGTCGAGCGCCTCCCGGACGTGACCGACCTGGCCGTCCATCATCCCGGAGAGGCCGAGGACATGGGCACCGGCGCGGGCCTGCGCGAGGGCCATCGCGGCATACCGCTCGAGGGTGGCGTCGTTGTCCACCACGCCGTCCTGGGTGAGCACCCCGCAGTGCCCGTGGTCGGTGAACTCGTCGAGGCAGAGGTCGGCCATGACGACGGTCTGGTCTCCCACAGCCTCGACGACGGCCTCGATGGCGAGGTTGAGGATGCCCTGCGGGTCGTCCGCCCCCGAGCCCGTGGCGTCCTTCTCCTGCGGCACGCCGAACAGCATCAGGCCGCCGATGCCGGCCTCGACGGCCGAGCGAGCGACCGCCACCAGAGAGTCCAGCGAGTGCTGGACCACGCCGGGCATCGCGCTGATGGGGACCGGCTCGTTGGCCCCCTCACGCACGAACACCGGCAGCACCAGCTCGGCCGGGTGCAGCCGGGTCTCCGCGACCAGCCGCCGCACCGGCGCCGACTGGCGCAGGCGGCGCGGCCGGACGACCGGGCCGGGCACGCCCGGGCGCGGGGCCACTAGCGGGCCCGGCGCCGCGAGGCGGCCTTCTTGGCGCTCGGCCGGACGACCGGCTCCCCGGCCTCGGCGGCAGCCGCGGCCAGCCCCAGGCCGTAGTCCGCGAGCGCGTCGACGAGGGAGTCCGCGGACGCCTCGGGCGCCAGCACGTCGACCCGGAGGCCGTGCTCCTCCGCCGTCTTGGCGGTGGCGGGGCCGATACAGGCGATCACCGTCGACGGGTGCGGCTTGCCGGCGATGCCGACGAGGTTGCGCACCGTCGAGGACGACGTGAAGACGACGGCGTCGAACTGCCCGCCCTTGATCGCCTCGCGCACCGGGGCGGGCGGCGGGGCGGCCCGGACGGTGCGGTAGGCCGTCACGTCGTCGACCTCCCAGCCGGTGGCCTGGAGACCCGCGACGAGGGTGTCGGTGGCGATGTCGGCGCGGGGCAGGAAGACCCGGTTGATCGGGTCGAGGACCTCGTCGAACGGCGGCCACACGTCGAGCAGGCCCCGGGCCGACTGCTCCCCGGAGGGCACGAGGTCGGGCTCGAGGCCCCACTCGCGCAGGGCTCCGGCGGTGACGCCGCCGACCGCGGCGATCTTCAGCCCGGCGAAGGCGCGGGCGTCGAGGCCGAACTCCTCGAACTTCTCGCGGACGGCCCGCACCGCGTTGACCGAGGTGAAGCCGATCCACTCGTAGCGACCGGTGACCAGGCCCTTGATCGCCCGCTCCATCTGCTGCGGGGTGCGCGGCGGCTCGACGCTGATGGTCGGGACCACCTCGGCCGTCGCGCCGTAGGAGGCGAGGCGCGCGATGGTCGAGCCGGACTGCTCCTTGGTGCGGGGGAC
Organism: Pedococcus sp.; assembly: GCF_036554925.1. Lineage (NCBI taxonomy): Bacteria > Bacillati > Actinomycetota > Actinomycetes > Micrococcales > Intrasporangiaceae > Pedococcus > Pedococcus sp. The sequence goes on along the minus strand of NZ_DATBMI010000126.1, from coordinate 18,356 downwards.
GAGGATGTTCCACCCGAAGAGCGGCTTGGTCTCGAACCAGGACAGCTGGTCGCGCAGGGCCACGGTGGACCCCACGACCGCGAGGGCCGGGAACTCGACGTCGCTCATGACCGCGCCGACCTCACCCAGGGTCGTGGAGCGCGTGACCTGGCGGATGGTGGTGCCGCGCTCGGTCAGGGCCACCGGGGTGTCGCCGGAGCGACCCGCGGCCAGCAGCTTGCCGAGCGCCTCGCCGAGGTCCGCGGGAGCACCGAGCAGCACCACGGTCACGTGGTCGGAGACCGACGCGGACCAGTCGACCTTGCGGTCGTTCGCGCTGACGACGTGCACCGCCTGCGACGTGCTCGAGGTGAGCGGGATGCCGGCGTAGGCGGGCACCGCCGAGACCGCGCTGACCCCCGGGACGACGTCGAAGCGGATCCCGGCCTTGTGCAGGGCGAGCGCCTCCTCGGCGAGGCCGTTGAAGGTGGCGGGGTCGCCGTCCATCAGGCGCACGACGAGGCCGCCGGGGGCTGCCTTGGCCGCCTTGACGACGAGCTTGGCGCGCATGGCGTGGGTCAGCGGCTGGCCGTGGTCGCCGTGGCCGGCGTCGACGACCTCGACGCCCTCCCGGCAGTGGCGGGCGACGACCTCCTCGCGGCTGACCTGGTCGATGACGACGGTGTCCGCGGCGGCGAGGCACTCGACCGCGCGCACGGTCATCAGGCCGGGGTCACCGGGGCCTCCACCAACGAAGACGACCCTGGCGGGCTGCCTTGCGGCGGTCTTGGTGGGCTGGTCGGACTTCGAGCGCGTGGGGCTCACGTTGCACGCTCCGTGGCGGTTGGTTCTGGACGGGAGTCGGTGGGGGTGGCGAGCGGAGGTCTGCTTCCGGTCGCCCCGGCTGGGTCGGGGTCCCAGCGCTGGGTGCCGGCGGCGGGAGGGCGCTCCTCCGGGCCTGTCAGGAATTCGGCGCCGTCCTCCAGCAGGATGGCGGCCAGGTCAGCGCCGAGCCGTTCGGCGTGGGCCAGCGGGCCGACCAGCGAGCGGCGCAGGTCGAAGGTGCCGTCGGTGGAGCCGGCGAAGCCGCGCAGGGACAGCTCGAGGCCGTCCTCACCCTCGACGACCTCGGCGAGGGCACCGACCGGTGCGGAGCAGCCCGCCTCGAGGGCAGCGAGCAGGGCGCGCTCGGCCGTCACGCAGGCACGGGCCTCCGCGTCGTCGATGGCGGCGAGCAGCTCGCGCAGCTCGGTGTCGTCCGAGCGGCACTCGACGGCCAGCGCGCCCTGCCCGGGGGCCGGCAGCATCTGGAGCGGGTCGAGCGTCTCGGTGATGTCGTCGAGACGGCCCAGCCTGGCCAGGCCGGCCCGTGCGAGGACCACGGCATCGACGGCGCCGGAGGCCACGAGGCCGATCCGGGTGTCGACGTTGCCGCGGATGTCCTTGAGCTCCAGCCCGAGGCCGAGGGCAGCCAGCTGGGCCACCCGGCGCGGGGAGCCGGTGCCGATGACGGCGCCGGCCGGCAGCTCCCCGAGGGTGAGGCCGTCGCGGGCCACCAGGGCGTCGCGCGGGTCCTCGCGGCCGGGGATGGCCGCGACCGTCAGGCCCGGCTCCGGCGCAGTGGGCAGGTCCTTCAGGGAGTGGACGGCGAGGTCGACGTCGCCGGCCAGCAGCGAGCGGCGGATGGCCGCGGCGAAGACACCGGTGCCCCCGAGGGTGCTGAGCGGCGCGGCATTGACGTCGCCCTCGGTGACGATCTCGACCAGCTCGACGGTGTGGCCCAGGGCACGCAGCCGCTGCGCCACCCAGTCGGACTGCGTGGTGGCGAGGGCGCTGCGGCGTGTACCGAGGCGGAGGGTGCGGGTGGCCGTCACTGTCGTCACGGCAGGCCCCCCGTCTGCGGCGGCGGCACCGAGACGGCGGCCGTCTCGTGCGGGCTGAGGTCGAACAGCTCGCGCAGCGCCTGCGCGTAGTCGTCGCCGTGACCGCGGGTCGCCCGCTCCTTCATCCGCACGGTCGGGGTGTGCAGGAGCTTCTCGACGATGCGGTGCACGGCGAGCCGGACCTCGTCACGGGTCAGGTCGTCCATGCCCGGAAGACGCTGGTCGAGACGACCGAGCTCGAGGGCGACGACCTCGGCCGCCCGCGAGCGGAGCGCCGCCACCGTCGGGGCGACGGTCTCCGCGGCGCGGGCCGTGAGGTACGCGGCGACCTCGGCGATGACGAGGTCGGCGACCTCCTGCACCTGCGGCGTCGTGGCCCCGGCCGAGAGGTCCTGCCCGAGCACGGCCAGCCCGGCGACGGAGACGCTGCTGAGCGAGGCCACCTCGGGCGCCACGTCGTGGGGCAGGGCGAGGTCGATGTAGGCCTGGGGTCGCCCGCCGCGCGCGACCTGGGCGTCTCCGGCCAGGGCGAGGTCGACGACGACGCCGGTCGAGCCGGTGCACGAGATGACGACGTCGGCCTCGGCCAGGGCCTCGCGGAGCTCGCCGAGCGGACGGGCGCGCCCGCCGGTGCGCTCGGCCAGGCGCCGCGCCTTGCTCTGGGTCCGGTTGGCGATGACGAGCTCGCGGCAGCCGGAGCGGGCGACGGTGGCGGCGGCGAGAGAGCTCATGCCACCGGCGCCGACAACGAGGACCCGCAGCCCGGACAGCGGTCCGAGCTCGGCCACCGCGCGCGTGAGGCCCGCCTCGACGAGGGACACGCTGACGGAGTCGATGCCCGTCTCGGTGTGGGCGCGCTTGCCGACCCGCAGGGCCTGCTGGAAGAGGCCGTTGAGGGAGCTCCCGGCGTGGCCGGCCTTCTGGGCGGCCCGCAGTGCCGAGCGCATCTGCCCGAGGATCTGCGCCTCGCCGACGGCCATCGAGTCGAGCCCGCAGGCGACGGTGAAGGCGTGGGCGATGGCGCGGTCCTCGTAGTGCACGTAGAGGTGCTCGCGGAGGTCGTCCCGGCCCACGCGGCACACCTCGGTCAGGCTGTCGGTGATGTCGGCGACGGCGCCGTGGAAGGTGTGGGCCTCGGCGTAGATCTCGGTGCGGTTGCAGGTGGAGACGACGATCGCCTCCGAGGCGTTCTCGCGACCGACGATGCGCGCGGCGAGGTCGGCCCGGGCGGCGTCGTCGAGGGACACGGCCTCGAGCAGCGGCAGCGGCGCGGTGTGGTGGGACAGACCGAGGACGACCAGGCTCACGGTACGACCACCTTCCGCAGGGCGCCCGGAGTGGCCAGGGCCTTGCGCTGCTCGTGGAAGGCCAGGATCTGCAGCTCGGTGGAGAGGTCCACCTTGCGCACGTCGACACCCTCGGGCACCACGAGCACGCAGGGGGCGAAGTTGAGGATGGAGCGCACCCCGGCGGCGACGAGGTCGTCGCACACCGCCTGCGCGGAGGCGGCCGGCGTGGCGATGACGCCGATGGCCAGGCCCTGCTCCGCGACGAGGACGGGCAGCTCCGACATCGGCTGCACCCGCAGCCCGGCGATCTCCTCACCGATCAGGGCGGGGTCCTGGTCGAGCAGGGCCACCACGCGGAAGCCCCGGGTCGCGAAGCCGCTGTAGGCCGCGAGCGCGTGGCCGAGGTTTCCCATCCCGACGATCGCGACCGGCCAGTCCTGGGTGAGTCCGAGCTCGCGCGAGATCTGGTAGGCGAGGTGGTCGACCTCGTAGCCGACCCCGCGCACGCCGTAGGAGCCGAGGTAGGAGAGGTCCTTGCGGAGCTTGGCGGAACGGACGCCCGCGGCGGCGGCGAGCTCCTCCGACGAGACCGACGTGATGCCGCGCTCCGCGAGACCGGTCAGCGCCCGCAGGTATTCGGGTAGCCGTGCAACCGTGGCGTCGGGGATGCCCCGACGGGCGCTCGGGTCGGCAGACAACGTGGGTCACCGGCTCCTCTCGTGCGGCGGGGTCCGCACCTGGCTGGGGCGGACGGGAGCACCGTCAGGTTACGCGTTTGTGAACCGATGCACAAAGTCACAAGCGACCCCGCCGCCGTGCGTGAGCCACGTCACCGTCGAGCGCGCCGGAGCGCGGATGTCAGGCGCCCAGGGCTTGCCGGAGCCGGGCGGGGTCGACGCGCCAGTAGTCGTGCTGTCGGCCGTCGACGAGCGTCACCGGGATCTGCTCCCAGTACTCCTCGGCCAGGGCTGGGTCGTCGGCGATCGAGCGCTCCTCCCAGCCGACGCCGAGCTCCGCCGCGACGGAGGCGATCACGGCCCGGGCGTCGTCGCACAGGTGGCAGCCCGGCTTGCCGATGAGGGTGATGCGCGCGGGGCCGGCGGCTGGTTCGTCGTGTGCCACGCGGCCACTGTATGCCGCGGGCCTGGCTCTAGGGTGGGGCCCATGATCGAGTACGGGCCGGACGGCACGGTGGTCGCCGGCGCGAGGACCGTGCCGTCCGAGCCGCCGGCCTCCGAACCGGCGCGGACCCGCTCCGCGGCCTTTTTCGACCTCGACAACACGGTGTTGCGGGGGGCCAGCGTCTTCCACCTCGCGCGGGGCCTGTACCGCCGGGAGTTCTTCACCGGTCGCGACATCGCGGCGATGATGTGGAAGCAGGTGTACTACACCGTCCTCGGGGAGAACCTCACCCACGTCTCGCAGATCCGCGAGCAGGCGCTCGGGTTCGTCGCCGGTCACACCGTCGACGAGATCAGCCGGATCGGCGAGGAGGTGTACGACGAGGTGATGGCCGAGAAGATCTGGCCGGGGACCCGAGCCCTGGCCCAGGCCCACCTCGACGCCGGCGACGACGTGTGGCTGGTGACGGCCTCGCCGGTCGAGGTCGCCACGGTCTTCGCCGACCGCCTCGGCCTGACCGGCGCCCTCGGCACCGTGGCCGAGAGCGTCGACGGTGTCTACACGGGCCGCCTCGTGGGCGAGCCCCTCCATGGCGAGGCGAAGGCCGTGGCTGTCAACGCCCTCGCGGCCGAGCGGGGCTACGACCTGGCGCGGTGCGCGGCCTACTCCGACTCGGCCAACGACATCCCGATGCTCTCCCTGGTCGGGAGCCCGTGCGCCGTGAACCCGGACGGCGCACTGCGCACCCACGCACGGTCGCACGGGTGGAAGGTGCGCGACTTCCGCAATGGCCGACGCGCGGCCAAGCTCGGGGTCCAGGCGGCGGGGGCGACGGCCCTCGCCGGCGCGCTGGCGGCTGCCGCGAGCCGCCGCCGCTCCCGCTGAGCCGCCGCCGCTTTCGGTGAGCCGCCGCCGCTCCCGCTGAGGCGTCGTCGCTCCCGCTGCGGCGCCGTGCCCGAGGCCTGGTGGCTACCGCGCTGCCGGCCGGGGGTCAATGTGGGCCTCGTCTCCTGACATTCGTCCCGATTTCAGGGACACTGACGGCCAGGAGGTCCCAGCCGCATGCCACGAAGCCGTGATGCCGCGTGCCCGAGCGCGCCGTGGGGCCCTCCCCTGCCCGCGCTGGCCTCGACTGCACCAACGACGGTGGTGCCGCCAGGTCACGGGCCGTCGGGGGACCACGGCCTCGCGGCGGCCACCCGGGACATGCTGGGCTCGCTGCGCCTGCTGCTCAGCGTGGCCGCGGGTGGCGGCGGTGGGCGCGGCGGCGGCACGGCGGCCGCCGGCGGGTTCGCCCCCGGCACCGAGCCGAAGGACTTCGAACGGGTCTCGGCCCTCGTCGAGCTCGCCCAGCGCGGAGACTCCGAGGCCTTCGGCCTCCTCTACGAGCGCTACGTCGACGTCGTCTACCGATACATCTACGTGCGCGTGGGCAGCACCCAGCTCGCCGAGGACCTCACGTCCGAGACCTTCCTGCGCGCCCTGCGGCGGATGGACTCCTTCTCCTGGCAGGGCCGGGACATCGCCGCGTGGTTCATCACCATCGCCCGCAACCTCATCACCGACAACGCGAAGTCGGCGCGCTTCCGCCTCGAGGTGACGACCGCGGACATGCTCGACGCCGACACGCACGTCGACCCGCCCGAGCAGGAGGTCCTCCAGCGCCTGCGCGACACCCGGCTGCTCGAGGCAGTCCGCAACCTCAAGCCCGAGCAGGCCGAGTGCGTGGTGCTGCGGTTCCTCCAGGGGCTGACCCTCGCCGAGACCGCCAAGGTGCTCGGCAAGACCGAGGGAGCGGTCAAGCAGCTGCAGCTGAGGGCCGTCCGGGCCCTGCACCGGGAGCTGGCCGATGTGGACATCTGAGGCGTCCGGATTTCGCGACGCGGCGGCGCGTAACTTCCGCACCGGGCCGTCGTTCTCAGGACGTACAACGCCCGTAGGGCTGGGGGAGGAGGTGACGGCATGGCTCTGAGCCATCGCGCGGCAGAGCGGTTCCAGCGCGCTCTCGACGGGGACCGGGAGGCCGGCGCAGGCCTCGAGGGCCTCCTGGAGACCGCGAGGTCCCTGGCGTCCGTCTCCACCCCCGGCCTCGCGCCGCGCGAGGAGTTCGTGGCGGCCCTGCGGGACCGGCTCGTCGCCGAGGCCGAGGCCATGCCGACCCCCTCACCGGCTGCCGCGCACACCGCCGCCTCCCGCCGGGCCGCGGCCCGCACCGGCCCGGTGGTGGTCGTCTTCGGCCGCGGTCTCCCCCGGGTCATCGCCGGCGCGGCCGCCTCGGTGCTCGCCGTGGGCGCCGTCGTCGGCGTGGCCTCACGCAGCGCGATCCCCGGTTCGGCGCTCTACCCGGTCAAGGGCTGGCTCGATGCCGTCGCCGTGCAGATGGCAGGCTCGGACTACGAGCGTGGCCTCACCCACCTGTCCCAGGCGCAGGAGCACATCTCCGACACCCGGAACCTCGCCGGGGCCGGGAGCACGGACGTCTCCGACTACGAGGCTGCGATCGAGGCCGCGACGTCCTCGGTGCGCGCGGGACAGCGCGACCTCAACACCGCCTTCGACGCCACGGGCAACCCGCAGGCGCTCATCGCGGTCCGCGACTTCAGCGCGAGGGCCATCCCCCAGGTCGAGGCGCTGCGCGGTGAGGTCCCGGCGGCGGCCCTTCCCGAGCTGCGGGAGCTGCAGGCCCTGCTGACGGCGGCCGAGAACACCTCGCTGCGGCGCCTCGCCGCGTGCTCGCCGTCGTGCCTGCCCGCGGTCCCATCCGGTGCCGGGCCGTCCACGCTGCCCAGCCTGGCGACCACCGGGGTGCCGACGGGTGGCTCCTCCACGGCGAGCACGACCCAGCCCGGCGTGAGCGTGCCGAGCACCGCGGTGACGGTGCCGCCGGGTGGTGGCGGGCTCCCCGGGGCCACTGCCGGTCCCGGGGGCGCCACGCTCGGCGGCGGCGGGGGCGGCGCGACCCTCGGCACCGGCGGTGCCACCCTCAACGGCCCCACCGTGACCGGGCCCGGGGTCCCCGGCCTCCCGACCGTGACCGCGACCCTGCCGTCGGTGACCCTGAGCACCGGTGGGGCGGGCGCCACCCTCCCCGGAGGTGGGGTCGGCACGCTGACGCTGCCCGGCGTGGGCGTGACCGTGACCCTGCCGACGCTTCCGTAGGAGCAGGTCCTAGAAGAAGACGGACCGGCGCTGCATCAGCAGCGAGTACAGCGTCTGCTGGATCGTCTCGCGCACCTGGTCGGTCAGGTCGAAGACGAGCATCGGGTCGTCGGCGGCGCCCTCTCCGAGGTGCGCCGTCTCGACGGGCGAGCCGAACTCGATGATCCACTTGCTCGGCAGCGGCACCAGCCCGAGCGGCCCCAGCAGCGGCCAGGTCGGCGTGATCGGTGCGTACGGAGCACCCACGAGGCGGGCGACGGTCCGCATGTTGCCGATGATCGGGTAGATCTCCTCCGCCCCGACGATCGAGCACGGGACGATCGGGACGCCGGTGCGCAGCGCAGCCGAGACGAAGCCGCCACGGCCGAACCGCTGCAGCTTGTACCGCTCGCTGAAGGGCTTGCCCACACCCTTGAAACCCTCGGGCCACACGCCGGCCAGCTCGCCCTTCGACAGCAGCCGCTCCGCGTCGGGGTTCGCCGCCAGGGTCGAGCCCGAGCGCCGCGCCATCTGCCCGATCACCGGCGTCTGGAAGACGAGGTCCGCGCCGAGCATCCGCAGGTGCCGGTGGGCGGGGTGCTCGTCGTGCACCGCCACCTGGGTCATCAGGGAGTCCATCGCGATCGTGCCCGAGTGGTTGGCCACGACGAGCGCGCCGCCCTCCGACGGGATGTTGTCGATGCCGCGCACCTCGACCCGGAACCACTTGCGGTAGAGCGGCCGCAGGAGCGGGAGGTAGGCGTGCTCGGTGAAGTCCTCGTCGAAGCCGAACTCGTCGACGACGTAGTCGCCCGTGAGCCGTCGACGAAGGAACGACAGGGTCTCGGCAACCTGCCGCTCGACCTCCTCGGGCGAGAGCCCGGAGGACTCGGCGGCCATCCGCAGCGCGGCGACCCCCGCCCTCAGCAGCTCCTCGACACCCGGGGCGAGCGGCACGTGGGTCGTCGGCGCCGGGGCCGGCACCGGGAGGCGGAGCACGTCGCCGTCGCCCCGGACCGCCTTGAGCGGCCTCGCCTGCGTGGGTGGGTGGTCAAGCCGCTCGCCTGCCGACGCCGCGGCGCTCCGTCGGGGCGGCCGTGTGGTCCGGGCGCCGGAGGTGGCCACCGCCTTCTTGGACGGCACCGCCTTGGCCACTGGCTGGGGTCGGTGGAGCTTGCGCGGACGCGCCGGCGCCGCCTGCTCAGGGGCTGCCTTCCTGGCCGCGGGGGCCACGCCGGGCGCCGGCGCCTGCCCGCTGGGCGCGCCGGGAGCCGCTGGAGCGGTGGGCGCGGTCGAGGACGCCCCGTCCTGCTGGATCAGTGGCGTGCTGCGCCGACGGGCCCGCTCCCCCGACGCCCTGGCCGCGCCCGCCGCGAGCGCGCCGGAGGCACCCGCCCTGCTGGTGCGCTTCGTGGCGGCCTTCGGCTTCTGGCCGCCCTGCGACCCGGCGACCGAGCGCCGTCGTGGTGTCGATGACGCCATCAGTCGTTCCTCCCCGAGGCCCAGACATGGCCGATCGCGTGCGCCGCCGACCCGGCCACACCAGAGACGGCCGAGCCGAGGGCGGCGGTCCCGGGCAGCGCCGAGCCGATGCCGCGCGCGTAGTCCTCGAATGCCGAGCGTGTCGTGTACTCCGGCTCGAACCCCAGCACCGAGCGCATGCGCGCGGTGTCCAGCCCTCGGCCGAAGGCCAGGAACTGGAGCTGGTCACCGGAGAAGTCCGTGAGCCCGGCGCGCTTGACCACGCTGCCGAGCAGGCCGGCGGCGGCCATGGGCACCGGCATGATCGGGCGTCCCGCGATGCCGGCGGCCTGGGCCACGGTGATGACCCCGTCACCTGCGATGTTCGTGATGCCGACGGCCGGCCCGGTGGTGGCGCGGAGCAGGGCGCCGATGGCGTCGGTCTCGTGGACGAACTGCAGACGCGCGTCGTAGCCGAAGGGCACGGGCACGACGGGCAGGCTGAAGTAGTCGGTCAGGGTGGTGCGGATGCCCGGTCCGATGATGTTGGCGAAGCGCAGCATCGTGATCTCGGTGTCGGGGCGCCGCCGCGAGAAGCCCCGGACGTAGCCCTCGACCTCGACGGAGTCCTTGCCGAACCCGGCGCGGGGCAGCGACTTGGGCCCCATGTCCTCGGTGAACATCGCAGGGTCGCGCGGGCTCGAGCCGTACACCGCCCCGGAGGACTTCACGACGAGTCGCCGCACGCTCGGGGCCTTCTGGCACGCCGCGAGCAGCTGCATGGTGCCGATGACGTTGATCTCCTTCTGGGAGGTCCGTCCACCGGCGTGGGTCGGCGTCGCGATGACGTTCATGTGCACGACCGTGTCGACCTCGGCCTGCGCGATGATCTTGCCGATCATCGGGTTGCGGATGTCGGCGCGCACGAACTCGGCCCGCCCGATGTCGTGAGGCGGGGGGATGACATCGACACCGATCACCCGTGAGACCGAGCCGTCAGCGGTGAGACGCCGGGCGAAGTGCCCCCCGAGGTAGCGGGAGACGCCGGTCACCAGCACGACATCGGCCACCGCTCACCTCTCCCGGTCGACGGTCCGGCGACACCCGCCGGCCCTCGCTGGAAGCCTACCCACGGCGGGCGCCCACCACAGCCGCGGGGTTGTGGGGCTCACACGACGCAAGGCCCCCATCCGGAGGATGAAGGCCTTGCCGCGGACTGTGAGGTCCTTACTTCTTGTTGCGACGCTGGTGGCGCGTCTTGCGAAGGAGCTTGCGGTGCTTCTTCTTCGCCATGCGCTTGCGGCGCTTCTTGATGACAGAGCCCATAGTCGTCCTCGCGTGTGTGTGGTGTCGTGTTGCCGGACGGGGCAACGAGCTACGCACCACGCCGAACAGTGCGGGCCACTCTACCGGGCCGGGGCTCGGTGGCCCAAACCGGGGAGGGTGCTCGTTCTGTAACCCCGCCGCCCCCCTCTCGTTTTCCGTGCATCGGGACGATGGCGCCCGCACCACGGAGGAGCAGCGGTGACTCGCACGCGCAGGTACTCACTGGCGATGGGGGTGTGCCTGCTCTCCGGAGCACTGGTGGGCACCCCGGTCGCGATGGCCACCACCACCCCAACCCCGGCCGTGCCCACCCTGCCCGACCTCGGCGATGCCGTGCCGGAGCCGGCCCGGACCCTCGACACCCGGGCCGTGACGAAGGCGGTGGCCCCCGCCACCGCGGCCCGCGCAGCCGCCTCGCGGGTCCTCGCCGCCTCCGGCCAGGGCGCGCGGGCGACGTGGGACGAGCGGTTCGGGACGCTGCGCTCGCTGCGCGGCCCCGGCCACCTCACGCCGCCCCGGAGCGGCGAGGCGGTCGACATCGCCCGGGCCTGGGTGCGGGACGGCGCTGCGGCCTTCGGACTGACCGCCGGGCAGGTCGACGCCCTGGCCGTGGCGCGCGACCACACCCTGCCGGGCACCGGCACCCACGTGGTCAGCTTCGTCCAGACCGCGGGCGGGGTGGCGGCAGCGCGAGGCGGACGCCTCAACGTCGCCGTCACCGAGGACGGCAGGGTCCTCGCGTATGCCGGTGACCCCACGCCCGGCGAGGCCCTCACCGGTGGGTGGGTGCTCGGCGAGGCCGGCGCCCTGCTCACGGTGGCGGGGGCCCTCGCGCCGGGGGTCACCTTCACCCCGAGGGCGGACGGGAGTCAGGCCGGCTACGCGACCTTCGCGAGGGGCCCGTTCGGCGGACCCTCCTACGCGAAGAAGGTGACGTTCGGGACCCGCACCGGGTCCGTCGCGGCATACAAGGTGTATTTCATCAAGAGCCCCCGGGAGGCCTGGGAGGTCATCGTCGACGGCACCACCGGGCGCGTCCTCTTCCGCACCTCGGTGGTGCAGCACGAGAAGGACCCGCAGGGCACCGTCTACGACAACTACCCGGGGGCAGCCCGGGGCGGGACGCCCCGCCAGCAGTACTTCGGCCCCAACGCACAGTCGCCGAAGGGCTGGGTCGACCTCACCGGCGCGACGGGCACGGGGGTGACGACGCTGGGCAACAACGCCGACACCCACGCCAACTGGTCGAACTTCATCGGCCCGGTCGACAGCGCCCCCCGGCCGGTCTCGCCGCAGGGCAGCTTCTCGTACGCCTTCAAGGACGCCTGGCAGCAGAAGGAGGGCGCCACGGTGCCGCCCTCGTACGCCGAGGACCTCGAGCCGGCGGCGACCAACCTCTTCTTCCAGCACAACCGGATCCACGACGACTACTACGCGCTCGGCTTCACCGAGACGGCTGGCAACTTCCAGGTCGACAACGGCGGCAAGGGCGGGCTCGGCGGCGACCCGATCAAGGGCCTGGTCCAGGCAGGCGCCGCCTCGGGAGGGGCACCCACGTACACCGGGCGCGACAACGCCTACATGCTCACCCTCGACGACGGCATCCCGCCGTGGAGCGGCATGTTCCTGTGGGAGCCGATCGACGACGCGTTCGAGGGCCCGCACCGCGACGGCTCGTTCGACATGAGCGTGATCCAGCACGAGTACAGCCACGGCCTGTCGAACCGCTACGTCGCAGGCGGCAGCGCCCTCGGCTCGCACCAGGCCGGTTCGATGGGCGAGGGCTGGGGCGACTGGTACGCGCTGAACCACGCCCACAAGACCGGCCTGGAGCCCACCCGGGCCGTCGTCGGCGCCTACGCCACGGGCAACGAGAACCGCGGCATCCGCAACTACGACTTCAACAAGAACCCCAACACCTTCGGCGACATGGGCTACGACCTGACCGGCCCGGAGGTGCACGCCGACGGCGAGATCTGGACGGCCACGCTGTGGGACCTGCACAAGGCGCTCGTCGCGCGCCACGGCCTGGCCAAGGGTGCCGAGGTCGCGGCCCGGCTCGTCACCGACGCCATGCCGCTCATGGCCCCGGACCCGTCCTTCCTCGACGCCCGCGACGCCATGCTGACCGCCGACCTCGACCGCCACCACGGCGACAACACCGACCTGATGTGGTCGGTGTTCGCCAAGCGTGGCGCCGGCGCGTCCGCGGTCTCCGCCACTGGTGACGACACCGACCCCACCCCGGCGTTCGACCACCCTGCGGCGTCCCGCAACGGCACCGTCGCGCTGACGCTGGTCAACGCCAGCACCGGCCAGAGGATCCCGAACGCCAAGGTCATCCTCGGCCGCTTCGAGGCCCGGGTCAGCCCCCTGGGACGCACCGGCTCCACCGGCGGGTTCTCGGTCAAGGCCGTGGCAGGCACCTACCCGCTGACCATCCAGGCGCCCGGGTTCGGCACCCAGACCATCGAGGGCTTCGGCGTCGCGGCGGGGAAGAACGCAGCCCGGACGGTCTCACTCGCGCCCAACCTCGCCTCCACGGCGGCAGGCGCCAGCATCGTGTCGGCCTCCAGCCAGGACGACGGCTCGCCCGCCAAGTTCGCCTTCGACGACACCGCCGCCTCGGTGTGGTCGACGAAGGCCGGCAGCACGGCATACAACTCCGGCCCCGACCAGCGGGTGACGGTCAAGCTCGCGGCACCAGCCACGGTGTCGTCGCTGCGGGTCAGCGCGTTCAAGGCCACCAACGCCTCGCGGTTCGCGGCGCTGAAGGACTTCACGGTGCAGACCTCCACCGACGGGGGGACGTGGACGACGGTGCGCAAGGGCGGCTTCGGCTACGAGGCGCCGCGGCCGACGGCGGGGGACCTGAACTACCGCACCTTCGAGCTCGAGAAGCCGGTGAAGGCCGCCTACGTGCGCTTCTTCGTCGACACGGTGCAGGGCGACACGACCACCTACGCCCAGGTCGCCGACATCCAGGTGTTCGGCTCCGGGGCGAAGGTGGGCAACGGCTCGGTGACCCCCGACCCCGACTTCACCGACTCGGGCACCGTCACGGCGGGCAACCCCGCCGCGGGCGACCCGACGGGGCTGCAGAACGTCTTCGGCGTGACCGGGACCGAGATGACCACCGCGTGCACCTTCCCGCCGGGGACCCAGGGGGCCGACGCCTGGGTGTCCAAGCTGCCGGCCGGGTTCTCCGACGGCCTGCACTCGGTGTCGGCCAAGGGCACCAGTGACGAGGCGGTCGGTCACGACCTCGACCTGTACTTCCTCGACAGCGCCTGCCGGCTCACCGGCTCCGCCGCCAGCTCGGCCGCGGACGAGTCGGCGGTCATCCCGCCCGGCTCGGTCTACCTGCTCAGCCACCTCTACACAGGGGCCGACGTGGGGGTGAGCATCCGGGCGGTCGACAACCGCTGACGTCGAGGCGGTGAGACGGTGAGGGGCGGGCCGGAAACGGGCCCGCCCCTCACTCGTGTTTCTCAGGTCTACGCAATCACGCGGTGTCGACGTACGACGAGCGCAGGTACTTGTGCACGGCGTCCTCGGGGACGCGGAAGGAGCGTCCCACGCGGATCGCGGGAAGCTCGCCCGCGTGCACCATGCGGTACACGGTCATCTTCGACACGCGCATGATCGAGGCGACCTCGGCGACGGTCAGGAACCGCACCTCGGCGAGCTGGCGCTCGTTGGACATAGCTACCTCGATCTCCTGCACGCGCGCATCGCCGGCTTCCCCTCCGGCGGACCTCTACGCTCGTGCAAGTCGCAACGATAGGGGCTCATGTGACCCGTGGGGAAGCGGATGGGGAAGAAAGTCTGCCCCGTCCACCCGACACGCCGCGAGGACCTTGTGAGTTCACGCCCGGTACCCGCAGAAATCACTGCTATTCGGGCATTCACGCCCGCGGCCGGGAGCCTAGTCGAACCAGAGGTCGAGCCCGTGGTGCTCGAACACCGCCTGCCGGGTGGCCATGATCGCGCGGTCGACCTCGCTGTGCGGGTTGTAGCCCATGTCCCAGGGCTGGTGCCAGATCGGCCCCTCGGCGGGATCGAGGTCGCCCATGCGGTGCGGGCCCTGCCGGGCGAGCTGCATCCGGACGTGCTCCAACCAGCCCTCGGGCACCGCGGCGGCCAGGTCGATGGGCCGGTGCTCGGCGATGGCCGTGAGGTGGGTCCAGGCCCGCGGGACGACGTCGACGAGCTCGTAGCCGCCGCCGCCCAGGGCCACCCACCTGCCCTCGGCGACGTCGTGGGCCAGCCGGTGCAGGGCCTCCGCGGCGGTGCGCTGCGCGTCGATGGACAGCGCCATGTGCGCGAGCGGGTCCTGGGCGTGGGTGTCGCACCCGTGCTGGGTCACGAGGATCTCGGGTTTGAACGCGCGCACCACCGGCATCGCGGTCGCGTGCAGCGCCCTCAGCCAGGCCGAGTCGCCCGTGCCGGGCGGCAGCGCGACGTTGACCGCAGAGCCGAGCGCCGCAGGGCCGCCGATGTCGCCGGGCCAGCCCGTGCCGGGGAAGAGCGCCCGACCCGACTCGTGCAGCGACACGGTGAGCACCCGCGGGTCGTCCCAGAAGATCCGCTCCACGCCGTCCCCGTGGTGGACGTCCACGTCGACGTACGCGACGCGCTGGGCGCCGTGGTCGAGCAACCACCGGATGCCGACGGCGATGTCGTTGTAGATGCAGAACCCCGACGCGTTGCCGGCCATGGCGTGGTGCAGGCCGCCGCAGAAGTTGACGCCGTGGCTGACCTCGCCGGCCCAGACGTCCTCACACAGGCGGCGGGTGCCCTCGGCGATCCTGGCGCCGGCCTCGTGCATGCCGACGAAGGCCGGGTCGTCCTCGGTGCCGATGCCGAGGTGGCCGTCGGCGGCCGCGGGATCGGCCGAGGCCGCCTTGACGGCAGCGATGTACTCCGGCAGGTGGACGGTCTCGAGGAGGTCGTCGCCCGGCACCTCGGGGCTCACGACGTCGACGTCGGCGTGGTCGAAGAGCCCGAACGCGTCGCACAGCCGGGCGGTGAGGTCCAGGCGCACGGGGGCCATGGGGTGGCCGGGACCGAAGTCGTATGCCGTGAATCCGGGGTCCCAGATCACGCGCGCCTGAGTGGGCATGCTCCGCACGCTACCGGGCGGGTACTGTCCATGGACAGAACGGATGGAGCTCACGACCGCTGGAGGACCCGTTGGCCAAGAACCGCCTCTTCGAGGAGGACGTGATCGTCGTGGGGCTCGGGCGCTTCGGCGCTGCCGCTGCCCTCGAGCTGCAACGTCTCGGCCACAACGTGATCGCCATCGAGCAGGACGGCCAGAGGGCGGAGACCTTCCTCGGCAAGCTGGGCAAGGTCGTACAGGGTGATGCCAGCCAGCCGGCCGCCATCGCGCAGATCAAGGCCAAGGACTTCAAGCTGGCGGTCGTCGGCATCGGCTCCTCGGTCGAGGCGTCGGTGCTGGCCGCAGCCAACCTCGTCGACGCCGGCGTCCCCTCCATCTGGGCGAAGGCCCTCAGCCCGGAGCACGGCCGCATCCTGTCGCGGATCGGCGTGCACCACGTCATCTTCCCCGAGGCGGACACCGGTCGCCGGGTGGCACATCTCGTCAACGGCAAGCTGATGGACTACATCGAGTTCGACGACGGCTTCGCGATCGTCAAGATGCGCCCGCCACAGGAGACCATCGGCTTCACGCTCGGGCAGAGCGGGGTCCGCAGCAAGTACGGCGTGACCATCGTCGGCGTGAAGTCGCCGGGGGAGGACTTCACCTACGCCCAGGCGGACACCAAGGTGACCGCCCACGACACCCTCATCGTCAGCGGCCCGACCGAGCTCATCGAGCGGCTCGCCTCCCGCCCCTAGAGCGTCGGCACGCCTCGGTCCTGCCCGAGCGCGAGGACCATCGCGACCTCCTCGTCGCCGTCGTCGTCGGAGACGACACGCATCGGGCGGCGGCTGTCCGTGGGACGGAACCCGCAGCCGCTCGCGAACGCGACGGCGCGGCCGTTGTCGGACCCGACCCAGTACGCGAGGTGCGACCTGCCCTCGCGTCGGGCGGTGTCCGCACCGGCCTGCACGAGCTGCGTCGCGACGCCGGTCCCCCGAGCCGCAGGCGCCACCCAGAGACCGAACAGCTCTGCGACGTCAGGGTTCTCGGAGACCTGACCGACGCTCGCCACGCCCACCGGGGTGCCGTCGACCTCGGCCAGGAGGCGACGGGAGCGTTTCATCCGCAGGCGCCAGAACTCCTCGTCGTACGCCTGCTCCTCCTCGAGGGTGGCCACGAAGGCCTCCGGGGACTCCGCCAGGGCGGCCAGCCGCACGGTGCGGTACTGCTCCCACTCGTCCTCGGTCAGCGCCCTCACGGTGATCTCGCTCATGCGACCAACTCTCGCACGACACCCCACCTCCCGTGCGGGCAGGCCGTCTGGGAGTTCACCGGGAGTTCACAGGGCGCGGGCCATCTCGAGCTCGGTGACGGTGGCGTCGTGGGGCAGCACTCCCTGCCGGCCGGTGGGCTGGAAACCCATGCGCTCGTAGAACGTCCGGGCCCGTCCGTTCTGCTCGGCCACGTCGAGGGTCACCCGAGCCAGACCCCTGGACCGGGCGTCGTCGAGCACCTGACCGACCAGCGCGTCGGCCACCCCTCGACCGCGGGCGTGCCCGGCCACCCACATGCCGACGAGGCACGTCTCGTCCTCCCGCTGCTCGGGGAACCGGAACGACGTCGCCGACCCCACCGGCAGGTCGCCCCACATCGCCAGCCACGTGGACGAGCCGCTGTGCACGCGCTCGAGCCAGCGCTGGTCGGTGAAGGCGGACTCGGCGGCATACGTGCTGCCGAAGGCCGACGGGGTGTCCAGGAGGGACGCCAGCCGGACGTCGCGGTAGGTGCGCCAGTTGGTCTCGTCGACGCGCCGCAGGCAGAGATGAGGCTCAGCCATTGCCGGACGCCAGCTGGTGCGAGCGCTCGGCGGCGGCCTCCATCGCGGTGATGAAGGCGGCCCGCACCTTGTGGTCGTCGAGCTGGCGCAGCGCCGCCGCCGTGGTGCCACCGGGCGAGGTGACCTGCTCGCGCAGCACCGTCGGGTGCTGGCCGGTCTCCTTGATCATGGTGGCCGCGCCGTAGAGCGTCTGGACCACGAGCTCGGTGGCGGTGGCGCGCGGCAGGCCGAGCACCACCCCGGCCTCGATCATGGCCTCCACCACGTAGAAGATGTACGCCGGTCCGGAGCCGGAGATGGCGGTGACGGCGTCCTGGTGCTTCTCGGCGATCTGCACGACCTTGCCGCAGGAGCGCAGGAGCTCCGAGGCCTCCTCGAGGTGCGCGTCGTCGCAGTGCCTGCCCGGGCTGAGCGCGGCCATGCCCTGGTCCACGAGGGCCGGGGTGTTCGGCATGACGCGCACCACCGAGCTCTGCGGGGGCAGCCTGCTCTCGAGGAAGTCGGTGGTGATGCCGGCCGCGAGGCTGACGACGAGGTTCCCCGGTCGGACGTGGTCGCTGATCTCCTCGAGCAGGCCGGCCATGTCCTGGGGCTTGACGACGAGGACGAGCGTGTCGGCCGTCTCGGCCGCCTCCGTGTTGTCCAGGATCCGCACGCCGTACTTCGCCTTCAGCTCCTCGACGCGCTCCGGGCGGCGCTCGGTGATGACGAGGTCGTCGACGCTGCGACCGGCGCGGACCAGGCCCGAGAGCAGGGTCTCCCCCATCACTCCGGCGCCGAAGATCGCGACCGTGCCCATGTGTGCCTCCAGTGTGTCGTCGGTGCGGTCAGCCCTTGGTCGCGAGCCCGCGCAGGAAGAACAGCGTGTTCGCGGGGCGCTCGGCCATCCGGCGCATGAGGTAGCCGTACCACTCCTCGCCGTACGGGATGTAGACGCGCATCTGGTTCCCGCGGTCGGCGATCCGCTTCTGCTCCTCGGGCCGGATGCCGTAGAGCATCTGGTACTCGTAGCTGTCGGGCTCCCGGCCGTGGTGGGCCGCGAGGGCACCGGCGATCTCGAGCAGGCGCGGGTCGTGGCTGGCGACCATCGGGTAGCCGTCGCCTGCCATGAGGATCTTCAGGCACCGCACGTAGGCCGTGTCCACCTCCTCCGAGGACTGGTGGGCCACCGACTCCGGCTCCTTGTAGGCGCCATTGCACAGGCGCACCCG
>NZ_DATBMI010000098.1:0-18996 GCF_036554925.1 Pedococcus sp. | reverse complement strand
ATCGCCCTGCTCATCGACGCCGACAACTCGTCGGCCGACAAAATCGAGCTCATCCTCAGCGAGCTGTCCGGCCTCGGCGAGACGAGCATCCGCCGCGCGTACGGCAACTGGACCAAGCCGGGCCTGAAGAGCTGGGCCGCGGTGCTGCACGAGAACGCGATCCGGCCCATGCAGCAGTACGACTACTCCCGTGGCAAGAACGCGAGCGACATGGCGATGGTCGTCGACGCGATGGCGCTGCTCTACACCGACCGGCCCGACGCCTTCGGGATCGTCTCCTCCGACGCCGACTTCACGCCGCTGGTGATGCACCTGCGCGAGAAGGGAGCGGCCGTGTACGGCTTCGGCGAGGAGAAGACGCCTGAACCGTTCAAGAGTGCCTGCTCGAAGTTCCTCGTCCTCGACCGGCTGCAGGCCGAGGAGGAGCAGGAGGAGGACGACGCGGCGAACCCGTCGCCACGGGCCGCCAGTGGCGCACCCTCCCGCGCGCGGCTGCGCGTCCCGACCGCGCAGCTGAAGCAGGACGCCAGGCTCGTGGCCCTGCTGCGCCGCGCGGTCCAGGGTGAGGCCGACGACTCCGGCTGGGCGCGGGTCAGTGCGGTGGGCAACCACATCGCGAACCAGTCGTCCTTCGACTCACGCAACTACGGCTACGCCAAGCTCATCAAGCTGCTCGAGGCGACCGACCTCTTCGAGATCAGGGACGAGGGCAAGCCCACCCTCTCCGTGCGTGACAAGCGGAACGCCAAGGGCAGGTCCTGAACCCAGGCAACGAGTGCCCGTCACTCGACGACGGAGATGCCGAGCTGGTCGGCGAACGCGGGAGCGAGGTCGATCAGCTGGAGGCGCGAGATGGTCGCGCCCGCCAGGCTGGCGAGCCCCCGGGGCGCGACCAGCTCGGCCCCGCTGAGGTCGACGTTCTTCAGCCGTGCCTGGCTGAAGTCGGGGGCGATGAGGCGGCAGCCGTCGAAGGTCACGTCGACGAGCTCAGCAGCCCCGAGGTCGGGCTCGGTGAGCACGCAGTCGGCGAAGTGGACGTCGCGCAGCCGGGCCCCGCGCAGGTTGAGGTAGTCGATCTTGCCGCCCTCGAACCGCACCCGCCGCAGCTCGGCGCCGTAGAGGTCGACCGCCCCGAGCCGGGCACCCGCCACGGTGCAGTCCATCCACTCCGTGTCGGTGAGGTCCACGCCCGCGCCGTGCGCGGCATACACCCCCGTGTCGGTGAGCCGCGCCCTCGGCGCGCGCAGCCCGCTCAGGTCGCAGCCGTCGAGGCGGCACTCGAGGAACCGCGCGTTCTCGGCGCGGCCGCCCTCGAGGCTGCCGGTGAGCAGCAGGCCGTCGAGGTCTGCGTCGGTGCGCACCACGGAGGTGTCTGCGGGAGTGTGCATGGGAGCCATGGTCGCGCACGCGGCCGACAGTGCAGAATGGCCGTGCCCGACAACGATGCCGCGCAACAGATGGGATTCCGATGTCCGACACTGTCTTCAAGCCGGGGCTCGAGGGAGTCATCGCCTTCGAGTCCGAGATCGCGGAGCCGGACAAGGAGGGCGGCGCGCTGCGCTACCGCGGCGTCGACATCAACGACCTCGTCGGTCGGGTCTCCTTCGGCCAGGTCTGGGGCCTGCTGGTCGACAACGAGTTCGACCCGGGGCTGCCGCCGGCCGAGCCGTTCCCGCTGCCCATCCACACCGGCGACGTGCGAGTCGACGTCCAGGCGGCGCTGGCCACGCTGGCGCCGCTGTGGGGCTTCCGCCCGCTCCTCGACATCGACGCCGAGCAGGCCCGTGACAACCTCGCCCGCGCGTCGGTGACCGCGCTGTCGTTCGTCGCGCAGTCGGCACGCGGCCAGGGACGGCCGATGATCCCCCAGCGCGAGGTCGACAAGGGCCGCACCATCGTGGAGCGCTTCATGATCCGCTGGCGTGGCGAGCCCGACCCGCGCCATGTCGAGGCCGTCGACGCGTACTGGGTGTCCGCGGCCGAGCACGGCATGAACGCCTCGACCTTCACCGCCCGCGTCATCGCCTCGACCGGCGCCGACGTCGCCGCCTGCCTCTCCGGGGCGGTGGGCGCAATGAGCGGTCCGCTCCACGGCGGTGCCCCGTCCCGGGTGCTGCACATGATCGAGGGCGTCGAGCAGACGGGGGACGCCGTGGCCTACGTCAAGGACGTCCTCGACAAGGGCGAGCGCCTGATGGGCTTCGGGCACCGCGTCTACCGTGCCGAGGACCCCCGCGCCAGGGTGCTGCGCGCTGCCTGCGAGCGGCTGGGAGCCCCGCGGTTCGAGGTCGCTGCCGCCCTGGAGAAGGCCGCGCTCGACGAGCTCCACGCCCGCCGCCCCGACCGGGTGCTGGCGACCAACGTGGAGTTCTGGGCCGCGGTGCTGCTCGACTTCGCCGAGGTGCCGGCGTCGATGTTCACGCCGATGTTCACCTGTGCCCGGAGCGCGGGCTGGTCGGCCCACATCCTCGAGCAGAAGAAGACGGGTCGGCTCATCCGGCCCAGCTCGCGCTACGTCGGTCCCGGCCCCCGCTCGGTCGAGTCCGTCGCGGGGTGGCGCGGCTGACCCGCCCGCCGCGGCGGCCCCCGTCTCAAGCAGCAACCTCTGCTAACAGAGGTTGCTGCCGACCACCCACGTTGCTGCATACCCCCAGGGCAGCGAACTCTGCTGAGTCGGGCGCCCGCGACGACCTGCTCCACCTGACTTGTCCACAGGGCCTCAGCGCCGACCCCGCACGATCCGGCACCCTGCCGGGATGGAGCTGTACGCCCTTGCCCGCCACAACGTCGTCTCGACCCGCGACGCCACCACGCTGGGGCTCGGTCCTGCCGACCTGAGGCGCATGGTCAAGCGGGGCGAGATCCGGCGCCTCATCCGAGGCTGGTATGCCGTGGGCGCACCCGATGCCGACCGACCGCCATGGGAGGGCGAGGACGACTGGGAGACCGCCCGGGCAGCTCACCGCCTCCTGACCATTGCCCTGTTGCGCTCATTCGAGGGCCGCGTGGTGGCAAGCCACCAATCCGCGCTGGTGCTGCACGGCGTCCGGCTGTGGAAGTCGGACCTTGAGACGGCCCACGTCTGCCGCAACGACGACGACCACAGTCGAAGGCGGAAGGCGGCCGTGCTGCACCCAGAGTGCGGCGCCGATCCGGTGGAGACCGCTGAGGGCTTCCGCACCGTGCCGGTCGCAATGGCGGTGGTCCAGGTCGGACTCCAAGCCCCACGAGACGGCCTTCCTCCATTTCCCTTCGAGAGCCTGGTGGCGGCCGACGCAGCGCTCCACGACGGCGTGGTCACCAAGGAGGAGCTCGAGGCTGCGGTCAAGGCGCACAGCCGGCACCCCGGCATACACGGGGTTCGATCCCTTCTCGCGCATGCGGATGGCCGCCATGAGTCGGTCGGGGAGACCCGGTTGGCGCACACCATGCGTGTCCTGGGCTACCAGTTCACGCCGCAGGTCAAGGTCACTGCCGGAGGTCGACGCTGGCGGGTCGACTTCGTGCTCGACGACGACCCGGTCATCGTGGAGTTCGACGGCCTCGCGAAGTACTCCGGCGGGCTGGTCAACCCGAGTCCGGAACAGCTGCGCCAGGCCCTCGCGCTGGAGAAGTGGCGTGAGGACCGGTTGCGCGGCACCGACCGCGAAGTGGCGCGCTTCGTCTGGGCCGAGGCCGATGACGCCCACGTGGTTCGGTCCCGGCTCGACGCGGCCATCGCGCGGGCCCGCCGCCGTCTCGGAGCCTGACCTCAACGGGTCGGCTGCGGCGCGACTCAGCAGAGGATGCTGCCGCGGGGGTATGCAGCAACGTGGGTCTGCGGCAGCAACATCTGCTAGCAGAGGTTGCTGCAGGTAAGTCGCGGGGGCGTCCGGGTGGTGGACCTCACGTCCCACAGGGCGGACGGCGATGCCAGACTGGTGGCACGACAACGCGTCGCCAGACCACCCGCAGACCGCGGCCACCGACCCCGAAGGTGACTTGACGTGACCGAGAGCGCCCCGCTGACCCTTCCCGCCGACCTGCTCCCCAAGGACGGCCGTTTCGGCTCGGGACCGTCCAAGGTGCGCACAGCGCAGGTCGACTACCTCGCCTCGATCGGCACGACGGTGCTGGGCACCTCGCACCGCCAGGCCCCGGTGAAGAACCTCGTCGGCGCGGTCCGCGAGGGGATCAGCGAGCTCTTCAGCCTCCCCGACGGCTACGAGGTCGTGCTCGGCAACGGCGGGTCGACCGCGTTCTGGGACATCGCCGCCTTCGGCCTGGTCCGCGAGCGCGCCCAGCACCTGGCGTTCGGCGAGTTCTCGTCCAAGTTCGCCACGGTCACGAACAACGCCCCGTTCCTCGGTGAGTCCACCATCATCAAGGCCGACCCCGGGTCGCTGGCGGACCCGCGCGCCGAGGCCGGGGTGGACGTCTACGCGTGGCCGCACAACGAGACGTCCACCGGCGTCATGGCACCCGTCAGGCGTGTGGCCGGCGCCGACGAGGGCGCGCTCGTGCTCATCGACGCCACCTCCGGCGCGGGCGGGCTGCCGGTCGACGTGGCCGAGGCCGACGTCTACTACTTCGGCCCGCAGAAGTGCTTCGCCGCGGACGGCGGCCTGTGGCTGGCGGCCTTCTCGCCCGCAGCACTCGCCCGGGTCGAGGAGATCGCCGCGACCGGGCGCTGGGTCCCGGACTTCTTCTCGCTGCCCACGGCCATCGACAACTCCCGCAAGAACCAGACCTACAACACCCCTGCCGTGGGCACCCTCGCGCTGCTGAAGGCCCAGCTGGAGTGGCTGAACGGCCAGGGCGGGCTGGACTGGGCCGTGAAGCGGACCGCAGACTCCTCCGGCCGGCTCTACGAGTGGGCCGAGCGCACGACGTACACGACGCCGTACGTCGCCGACCCGGCCCACCGCTCGCAGGTGGTCGCGACGATCGACTTCGCCGACGACGTGGACGCCTCGTCCATCGCCAAGGTGCTGCGGGCCAACGGCGTGGTGGACGTCGAGCCCTACCGCAAGCTGGGCCGCAACCAGCTGCGCGTGGCGACCTTCCCCGCCGTCGAGCCGGACGACGTCTCGGCCCTGATCGCGTGCGTGGAGCACATCGTCGGCCAGCACTGACCACCGGCCGGCCCAGCCGGCCGATCGCAGGGGCCGGGCCCGCCATCAGTGGCGGCGCCCGGCCTCGTCGCGTAACCTCCGCGCCCGCGACTCGTTGACCCCGGTACGACACCCCGGGGGTGGGGTCCACACAGGACGAGGAGAACCAGCGCACATGCCGCGTGACACCCGACAGCTGATCCGCAGGGTGGGTGCCGCCCTGCCCGCCGTGGCCCTCATCGGCGGAGGCGCCGCACTCGCGTCGACCGGGAGCGGCGAGGCCCCTCGCGTCCCCGTCGCCGAGTCACACCCCCAGGTCAGCGTCCCGGCCACGGCACTGCGCCGCGACGGCGCCCCCGTGCTGCCCGCGCTGCCGCCGGTGCCCTCCGAGATCTCCGAGGCCCTGCCGGCGGCGTTCTCCTCGGCCGGCTCGTCGCAGGACCCCGCCAGCGGCATCCCGGTCCGGGCGCTCGAGGCCTACCGGCACGCGGCAGCCCTCGTCGACGCCGCCGACCCCGCCTGCAACGTCGACTGGGCCCTGGTCGCCGCGATCGGCAAGGTCGAGAGCAACCACGGTCGGTACGCCGGCAACGGCATCGACGACTCCGGCACGGTGCGGCCGGGCATCTACGGCCTCCCGCTCAACGGCCGCAACGACACCGCCACGATCCCCGACTCCGACGGCGGCGCCCTCGACCGCGACGCGCAGTGGGACCGCGCGGTCGGCCCGATGCAGTTCATCCCCACGACCTGGGCGGTCGTCGGTGTCGACGGAGACGGCAACGGCGCCAAGGACCCGCAGAACATCACCGACGCGGCCACGGCCACGGCCGTCTACCTCTGCTCGGGCCCGGGCGACCTCAGCCAGCCCTCCGACCTGCGCTCGGCCGTGCTCCGGTACAACCAGAGCGAGGCGTACGTCCAGCAGGTCGTCTCGACCGCGGACTCCTACCGCCGCGGCGTCACGGTCATGCCCTCGGTGGCGCTCACCCCGGGCCAGCTCCGGGGGGCGCCCTACCTGCCCTCGGGCGAGGAGCAGGCGGCCTCGGCCGCCCCCAGCCCAGCCGCCTCCGGCTCCCAGCCCGGCTCGGCTGCGTCCTCGGGCCGCTCCGGCTCGTCCGGGAGCGGGCCTGCCGGATCGGGCAGCGGTGCGGGGAGCGGGTCGGGCGCCGGCAGCGGCTCGGGCAACGACGGCGGCCAGCCCACGCCCGAGCCCGACCCGACCCCTGGTGGCGTGGTCGACGACCTGACGGGCACCGTCACCGACACCGTCGAGTCGGTCACGAAGCCGCTCACCGGCTCGACGCCTGCTCCGACCACGCCGGCCAGGCCCACCCCGACGCCGACCCCGACGCCCACCTGTCTGGTCCTCGGTGTCGTGAAGGTGGGCGACGTCTGCCTCTGACCTCCTGTGTGCCCCCACGCGAGGGGGCGGCCGCGAACCCCCCGCAGCCGCCCCCTCGTCGCGTGTCCCCGGGCGGTGGACGGCTGGAGCAGCGGTGGCACGCCCGCGGGGCGCGCGGCAGGACTCAGCCGAGCAGGCTGGCGACCACGGCTGCCGCGACCACGATGACGAGGACGGCGATCGTGACGCGGCGCCGGAAGGCCGGGGTCACCGGGCCGCCTCGGGGACGGCCTCGGACACCGGCACGGTGGTGACCCGGAACCGGGGACGTCGCTGCGACTCAAAGCTCACCCGCACATTCTCGTGCCGGCCGAGCCAGACCGACACACCGGTCAGCGCGACCGCCACGGCGACCGTTCCGATCGCGATGGTCCAGCGGGCCCCCAGGACGTCGCCGACCCACCCGATGATGGGCGCCCCGACGGGGGTGCCGCCCAGGAAGATCGCCATGTAGAGCGCCATGACCCGGCCACGCATGTACGGCTCCACCCGCAGCTGGACCATGGCGTTGGCCGTCGTCAGCGCGGTCAGGGCCGAGAGGCCGACGGGCACGAGCGCGAGGGCGAAGAGGGTGTACGTCGGTGCCGCAGCGGCCAGCCCGGTCGCCGCAACGAAACCGACCAGCGCCGTCAGGAGGTGGCGCAGCCGCGGCCGCGCCCGACGCGCCGAGAGCAGGGCTGCGGCCAGCGACCCGATGGCCATGATCGAGCCGAGCAGGCCGAACTCCGTCGGGCCCTTGCCGAACTCCTGGGTCGCCATCAGGGCGGTGGTGATCTGGAAGTTCATCCCGAACGTGCCCAGCACGAACACCAGCGCCATCACGAGGACGAGGTCGGGGCGACCGCGCACGTAGCGCAGGCCGTCCTTGACGGCGCCCCTGCCGCGCGAGACCGGGGCCGGCCGCAGCTCGCTGGTGCGGAGCAGGACCAGGGCGACGAGCACCGCGACGAAGGTCGTCGTGTTCAGCAGCAGGGCCACACCGGTGTTGAAGACCGCGATGGCCAGGCCGGCGATGCCGGGGCCGATCAGGCGGCCTGCGTTGAACGAGGCGCTGTTGAGCGCCACGGCGTTGGCGAGCCGGTCTCGCGGCACCATCTCGGACACGAACGACTGCCTGGCCGGGTTGTCCAGGGCGGTCGCGACGCCGCTGAACAGCGCGATGGCGTAGACCATCCACAGCTCCGCGGTGTGCGTCACGACGAGGGCACCGAGCACGAGGCTGGACACGGCCAGCGCCGACTGCGTCACCAGCAGCGTGCGGCGCTTGGGGAACCGGTCGGCGATCATCCCGGCCCAGGGCGCCAGCAGCAGGAACGGCAGGAACTGCAGGCCGGTGACGATGCCGAGCGCCGCCGACGAGTGGTCGGTGAGCTCGGTCAGCACCAGCCAGTCCTGGGCCACCCGGCCCATCCAGGTGCCGACGTTGGAGATGAAGGCGCCGGTGGCGTAGATGCGGTAGTTGCGGACGGACAGCGAGGCGAAGGTCGGGCTCACTCGCCCGCCACCCTCGACAGGATCGAGGCCGCCTGGCGCAGGACCTCCTGCTCCTCGGGGGTCAGGCTCTTGACCCGCACGGTCATCCACTGGTCGCGACGGCGCCGGATCTCCCGGAGCACCCGGCGCGCCTCCGGCGTCAGCGACAGGATCACCTGCCGGCCGTCCGACGGGTCGGCCGTGCGGGCCACGAGGCCGCGCTCGACGAGAGCGGCGACGGTGCGGGTCATGCTCGGCGGGCTGACCCGCTCGATGTCGGCCAGCTCGCCCGGCGTGCGGGGGGCCTCCTCGAGGCGTGCGAGCACGCTGAACTGGTGCGGTGGCACCTCGTGGGTGCTCTCGAAGCGCACCCGCCGCGAGATCCGCATGCAGGCCAGGCGCAGCTCGCCGGCGATCGCGGACACCGCGGAGGGCGACAAAGCGGCGCTCGTGCCGCGACGTCCTGCTGGTGTCATGCTCAGATCCTCCCCTCAGATACTTAGCAGAACTCATTACCTCTGCTAAGTATTCCTCGCGGAGCCGACATCCGCTCACCCTGTGCCTTCCGACCCCAGACGCGCGTATGCCGCGCGGCCCTCGACCGGGCCGCGCGGCATACGTGCAGGTGGCTCTCGTCTAGATGCCGACGGCGTCCCGGAGCGGGTCGATCGCGAAGTAGACGACGAACAGCGCCGACACGCCCCACAGGACCGGGTGGATCTGCGCGGTCTTGCCGCGGACCACCTTGATGAGCGTGTAGACGATGAAGCCGGCGCCGATGCCCACCGTGATGGAGTAGGTGAACGGCATGAGCACGATGGTGAGGAAGGCCGGGATGGCAATCTCGAGGTCGTCCCAGTCGATGCCCTTGACCTGCTGCATCATCAGGAAGCCCACGATGACCAGGGCGGGGGTGGCCGCCTCGTAGGGGACGATGTTGACCAGCGGGGAGAGGAACGTCGCAAGCAGGAACAGCACCCCGGTGACGACCGAGGCCAGGCCCGTGCGGGCACCCTCGCCGACACCCGAGGCCGACTCGATGTAGGACGTGTTGGACGACACGGAGGCCGCGCCGCCGGCCATGGCCGCGACCGAGTCGACGATGAGGATCTTCTCGGCGTTGGGCGGGTTGCCGTTCTTGTCGAGGAGGTTGCCCTCCTTGCCGATGGCGACCATCGTGCCCATGGTGTCGAAGAAGTCGGCGAGCAGGAGCGTGAAGACGAGCAGCATCGCCGCGACCAGGCCGATCTTGGAGAAGGAGCCCAGCAGGTTGAACTGCCCGAGGAGCCCGAAGTCGGGCACGGCGGCGACGCTGTCGGGGATCGCCGGGACGTTCAGGCCCCAGCCGGCCGGGTTGACGACCTCACCCTTCGCGTTGGTCTGGCCCCCGATGCTGACGATGGTCTCGACGATGACCGCCAGCACCGTGCTCCCGATGATCCCGTAGAGGATCGCGCCCTTCACGCCCTTGACCATCATCACGATGATCGAGAGCAGGCCCACGACGAACACGAGCAGCGGCCACCCGGTGAGGAACCCGCCGATGCCGAGCTCCACCGGCACCGGGCCGCCCGCGGGCTTGCGGACGAAGCCGGCGTCGACGAGCCCGATGATGGTGATGAACAGGCCGATGCCGACGCTGATCGCCGTCTTGAGCTGGGCCGGGATCGCCCGGAAGACCGCCTGCCGGAAGCCGGTCAGGACCAGGATCGTGATGATGATGCCCTCGATCACGACCAGGCCCATCGCGTCGGCCCACGTCATCTCCGGCAGCTTGGCGATGCCGAAGGTCACGAAGGCGTTGAGCCCCAGGCCCGTTGCGAGTGCGAGCGGGTAGTTCGCCACGACACCCATCAGCAGGGTCATCACCCCGGCGACGAGGGCGGTGGCTGCGGCCACCATGTGCAGGTTCGGCGCGGTACCGCCACCGAGGAACTGCCCGGTGGAGTCGGCCTGGGTCCCGATGATCAGCGGGTTCAGGACGATGATGTAGGCCATCGTGAAGAACGTCGCCAGGCCACCGCGGACCTCGCGGCCGACGGTGGAGCCTCGTTGGGTGATCTGGAAGAAGGAGTCGAGGGCGCCCGCGCGCGCGGCAGCCTTCGTGGCGGAGGTGGTCTTCGACATGGGCAGAAGGGTACGGCCTGCTCACCGCGACCCGGCGACTACGCTTGCCCCGTGAGCCAACCCGAGCCGGGACACCCGGACCCGATGCCCGCCCTCGAGCCGCAGCCCCTCAGCGTGAGCACCGCGCGGGTCGTGCTGTGGGGCATCGTGGCCTGGGCCGTGGCCCTGGTCGTGACGCTCGCGGTCCCGGCGCTGCACACCGGCAGCCGGGACTGGTGGCCGTGGGCCTGCGTCGCCGGGATCGTCCTGGGGTTCCTCGGTTTCAGCTACGTGCGCCGCGGCCGCGGCAACGCCGCTGAGGCCCGCGCGCCGCGCTAGGGGTCAGACGAGGTCGTAGGCGATCTCGTCGACGAGCGGCTGGGCCGACGGCACCGGCTCGTGCTTCTCCACGTCGACCTCGGAGTGTGCGCCGCAGCCGTGGTCAAGACTCACGACGCGACCGTCGCTGGGTGACCAGGCGTTGGCGCACACGCCGAAAAAAGAGCGGAGTGCACCCGCCATCGGGTAGAAGAAGCCGCAGGACGCGCACGGGGCGGGGGCCTTCTCGGCGACCTCGCTGTGCGGACCGCCCTCGCCGTCGTACCAGCGCTGCGCCGCCTCCTCTCGCCCCTCGGCGGAGAGCACCCGCTTGCGGCCGAGACCGAGCTCCCAGAGCGCCACCTGGTCAACGTCCTCGTCACCGGTCGCCTCGAACCCCGGCTCCAGGAGCGGGTCCTCCTCCTTGTACGGGAGGACGTCGCCGGCGCCGACGTCACCGGGCGCCAGCCGCTCGGCATACGGCAGCCACTCGGGGGACAACAGCGCACCCTCGCCGGGGACCAGGTTGGTCTCGCACACCGTGGCCACCTTGCCGCGGGGCACACGGGCGACCGTGATGGCCCAGCGCCAGCCCGGGTAGGCCCTCGCGGTGCAGGCGAAGTAGTGCGTCGCGAGCCGCTCGTCGACCATCTCCATGCTCAGGTGGTCGCCGACCGTGCCCGGCTCGGCGATCGAGTCAGCCGCCTCGCGGGCCAGCTCGACGGCTGCCCGCAGGGTGGCGTCCTCCTTGGGAGCGGGCATCAGGACTCCAGCTGGTCGGCGAGGCCGCGCAACACCTTGGCGAGGTTGTTGCCGTGCGCCTTGTCGGGGCGCCGGCCTCGGCGCAGCGAGTTGGAGACGTCGTCGAGCAGCTTGATGGTGTCCTCGACGACCGGGACGAGCTCCTCGGGCTTCTTGCGGCTCTGCTCGCGCTTGCCCGCCGACACGGTCGGGGCCGGCTCGAGGAGCCTCACCGACAGCGCCTGGGCACCCCGGCGACCCTCGGCCACACTGAAGTCGACGCGGACCCCGCCCTTGAGCGTGGTGACACCCTCGGGCAGGGCGTTGGCGTGGAGGAACACGTCACCGCCCTCGTCGTCGGAGATGAACCCGAAGCCCTTCTCCGCGTCGTACCACTTGACCTTGCCTGTAGGCACTGCCCACCTCTTGCTCGAAAGTGTGTGTGACGGCGCATCGCCTGCGCCTCCCGCAAGGCTAACGTGTGCGGGCAAATCCATTTGGCCGTATGCCGCGTGGCCGGCGGACGTCGCGCAGCACGCGGGACGACGGCGCACCGGTCACCGGCCGGGCACCCGCGGGATAACCGGTTGCCGGGCTGTCGGTGCCCTGCGGGACCATGGGGGCCATGAGCGCATCCGGGGGACTCCGTTCGTTCTGGGCCGCCCTCCCGACCGAGGGCCGGTGGCTGCTGTCGACCGTCGCGGTGCAGACGCTCGGCCGCGGCCTGACGCTGCCGTTCACGATCATCTACCTGCACGAGGTCCGGGGCATCGACCTCGGCCTGTCCGGGCTGCTGATGTCGCTGATCGCGGTCTTCGCCCTCGGCGTGACGGGCCCCGGCGGCGCGCTGACCGACCGGGTGGGGGCCCGGGTCGTGCTGCTGCTGGCCACCGCGTCGCAGGCCGTGGGGTGCACCATCCTCGCGTTCGCGACGACACCCCTGGCGGTGGCGGTCGCGTTCCTGTTCATCGGCCTCAACTTCGGTGTCTCGTGGCCCGCGTTCAACGCCCTGGTCGCCTCGGTCGTCTCGGGTCCGGTGCGCCAGCAGTACTTCGGCATCAACTTCGCGCTGGTCAACCTCGGCATCGGCCTCGGCGGTGTGGTCGGTGGGCTGCTCGTCGACGTCGACCGGCCGGGCACCTTCACCGCGATCTTCCTCGCCGACGCCGCGTCCATGCTCGTGCCCATCGCCCTGCTGCTCGGCCCGCTGCGGCACGTCCACGGCCGCGCGGAGCAGCCCGAGCACGACGACGCCGGAGCGGGCTCCTACCTCGCGATCCTGCGTCAGCCTGCTGTGCTGTGGCTGACCCTGCTGACCTTCGTGGCGACCTTCGTGGGCTATGGCCAGATGGAGGCCGGCATGCCCGCGTTCGCCCGACAGGTGGCCGACGTCTCGACGCGGGTCATAGGGTTCGCCTTCGCCATCAACACCGCGGTGATCGTCGGTCTGCAGTTCCTCGTCCTGGGCCAGATCACCGGGCGTCGGCGCACCCGCGTCTTCATGGTCATGTCGACCCTGTGGGGCCTGTCCTGGCTCGTGCTGGGCCTCAGCGGCCTGGCCCCCGGCACCCTCGCGGCCAGCGCGGCCGTCCTCGCGTTCATGGCGATGTTCGCCCTCGGCGAGACGATGCTCCAGCCGACGATCCCGGCGATCACCAACGACCTGGCCCCGGACCACCTCCGCGGGCGCTACAACGCGGTCAGCTCCGGGGCCTTCCAGGCCGGCACCATCCTCGGCCCGGTCGTGGCAGGCCTGCTCCTCGACCACCAGCTGGCGGGCGCCTACATCGCGATGCTGGTCGGTGGCTGCGCCCTGATGGTCTGGATCGCCCTCCTCCTCGAGCGGCGGGTCACCACCGAGGTCAACGGCCTGGAGCCGGTGGCGCCCCAGGCCAACCCGCCCGCGCCGTCCGGGGCGAGCGGCCTCCCGGTGCCCGGCTCGCTCGCGCGCTCAGCGGACGGCCAGGCCCCACTGCCCTGACCACTGCTGGCCGGGCTCGAGCACGACCAGGCCGGAGCCGGAGTTGAACGCGTCGGCCGGGCACGTCATCGGCTCGACGGCGATCCCGCGGATCCCCTCGCCCGCGGGCTCGGCCTGGCCGGTGAAGACCTGCAGCCACTCGAACGCCTCGTCGCCCCACACCTCGACGTCCGGGCGTCCCGGCACCGAGACAACGGCGGCCCACCGGCCGTCGGGCCCGCGCTCGACCCCCGTGTAGGCGGTGTCGAGGGTGACCTCCCCCAGGGCCCGCGGGTGCCGGAAGTCGCGTCCCCCGTCGGCCGCTGGGGCCAGACCGGTGGGGATCAGCCGGTCATCCACGAGCACCTGTTCCTTCGCCGGGATGGTCAGGACGACCTCGGCGAGCGGGGCGTCACCGATGGCGATGTAGGGGTGCGCGCCGCAGCCGAACGGCACCCGTGCGTCGCCGATGTTCGTCGCCGTCACCAGGACGGACAGGCCCGAGTCCGAGAGGGTGTAGGTCGCCGTGAGGTCGAGCGTCCCGGGCCAGCCGGGCTGGGGGTGCAGGCGGTGGCCGACCGTGACCTCGGACTCGGTCCGCTCGACCAGGACCCACGGTGCCCACCGTGCCAGCCCGTGGTTGGCATGGCCACGCACCGGCTCGGTCAGCGGGAGCTGGAAGTCCTGTCCGTCGAAGGAGTACCGGCCGTCACGGATCCGGTTGGGCCACGGCATCAGCACCTGGCCCCGGCCCGACCGGCACTGCTCCTCCGCGGGGTAGCCCGCGAGGACCTCGACGGCCCCTGCGCGGTAGTCGCGCAGCCCCCCGCCCACCTCGACCACGGTCGCCTGCTGGCCGCCGTCGGTGATGACCCACTGTTCGCCGCTCGGGTACTCCTGCATGGCAGCAGAACCTATCGTCGGCGCGCCGTCGTCCCGAGACGGCCACCCCCCTGGCCGGTGACGGCTCGCTACCGGGCCCCGCGCACCTGCACGACCTGCAGGGCCACACGCCCCTCCTTGCGCGCGACGACAACCACCTCGTCGCCGGCCACGAGGTTGGCAGCCGAGCCGCCGGACACCCGCGTCGAGGTGTTGATGGCGTACGTCTGGGCGAACCCGTCGGTGCTCCTGACCGCGACAGAGGTGGAGCTCGCCGAGGTGACGGCCCCGCGCTGCACGAGCAGCACCACGGGCTTGCCATCAGTGCCGGTCGCGGTGAACTCGCCGTGCTGGACCTGCCCCAGCGTGCCGAGCATCCCCAGGCCGGGCAGCAGGCTGTCGCCGCGCAGCCGGCGGTTGCCCTGGCCGTTGCCCTGGCCGTTGCCCTGGCCGTTGCGTTGCTGGCCCATGCCCGGCATGCCGTCGGGCATGCCCTCGCGGAGCTCGGCGATGTTCTCCCGGCGCTGGTCCCCGCGGTCGACGAGCCGGGTGATGGCAAAGATGCTCGTGGCCATGACGCCCACCACCAGCAGGCCCGCGAGGACGAACGCAATGGTGGTCGCCACCTTGCCACCGGTCGTCGACGTCGCCTGTTTCCAGAGACCGGGCTGGGCCGCGGCACCGCCGGGTGGGACCTGGCCCGAGCCCGCACCCCCTGGCCCCACGGCATACCCACCGGCGGCCGAGGGACTGCCAGGCCCTGCTGGCGGACCACCCTGCCCTTCCGGCGGTGGGGCTGCTCCCTGCGGCCCACCCGCGGGCTGTTGGGGCTGGTGCGGAGGCATCGGCTGGGTCTGGTCCGGCATGGCGGCTCCTCTCGTCGCCGCCAGCATCCTCCGAAAGCCTGTGAGGAAGGTGGGAGCCAACTGGGAATCAGCCACGAGACGGGAAGTCGGCCCGGCCGGCGGCCGCGCACTACCGTTGGTCGGGTGCCGACCACTCCCGCAGCACCCCCCGGCGCCGGCCCCGCCCGGTCGCTGGCGGACGATGTGCGCGCCCGCTCGGACGCCGAGCTGCGCGAGCTGCTGCGGCGGCGCCCGGACCTCGCGCGGCCCGCTCCCACGGACCTGACCTCGCTGGCGGCGCGGGCCAGCACCCGCGCCAGCGTGCTGCGCGCGCTCGACTCGCTCGACCGCGCCCACCTGCAGGTCCTCGAGGCCGCAGCCCTCCAGCCGGGGGCGATCGACGAGGCAGTGCTCGCCTCGCACCTCGGCCTCGACCCGGTCGACGGGGGCGACGGGGGCGACGGGGGCGACCCGGTCGACTCGCGCGACGCCCCCGACCCGCGCGACCCGGGCAGTTCGGTCGGCGGCCGCAGCGCCGCGGCCGCGCTGCTGGAGGACCTGTGGCAGACCGCCCTCCTGTGGCGCAGCGGCGACGGCCTGCACGTCACCCGGGCCGTCGCCGAGGCCATCGGCCCCCACGTCGCGGGCCTGGGGCCGGCAGCGGCCGAGCTGCGCGGGACGACGCCGGCTCCGCTCTCCGACCCGGAGCGGGTCGACGAGCTGCTCGAGCAGGCGCCACCTCCCGCTCGCGCCATCCTCGACCGGCTGGCGTGGGGGCCGCCGCTGGCCGTCCTGCCCCCGGAGGGGTCTGCCGGCAGGGTGGCCGAGGGGGCTCGCTGGCTGCTGGCCCAGGGGCTGGTGCTGACCGTCACGGCCGACCAGGCGTGCCTTCCACGCGAGGTCGGGCTGCGGCTGCGGGGTGGGCGGGTGCACCGCGAGCTCGCCCTCGCCGCACCGGTGACGACCGGGGAGCAGCGCTCCCGACGCGAGGTCGATGCCAGCGCCGGCCAGCAGGTCAGCGACCTGCTCGTGCTGGTCGACGAGCTCGCCGCGGAGTGGGGGCCGCGGCCCCCGCGGGTGCTGCGTGCCGGCGGGCTGTCGGTGCGCGACCTGAAACGGCTCAGCTCGGTGCTCGACGTGACGGAGCGCCGCGCCGCGTTCGTGGCGGAGGTGGCCCTGGCGGCGGGGCTGGTCGCCGACGACGGCTCGCTGGAGCCGGTGTGGGCGCCGACCCCGTTCTACGACGAGTGGCAGCAGCGGCCCGGCGCGAGCCGCTGGGCCGTCCTCGCACAGTCCTGGCTGGCCTCCACCCGAGCCGCACACCTCGTGGGCGGCACCCCTGCCGGCGGGTCGGGCACCGTGAACGCGCTCGGCCCCGAGGCGCAGTGGCCCCCGGCCCGTGGGCTGCGCCGGGACGTCCTCGACGAGCTGGCCCGCGCCGGCGAGGCCGTGGCCCTCCCCACCGATGCTGTCATCGCGGCACTGCGGTGGCGCCGGCCCCGGCGGCTGCCGAAGGGCATCGACGCCGTCGTCTCCGCCACGCTCGAGGAGAGCGAGTGGCTGGGCGTGACCGGCCGCGGCGCGCTGTCGCGCGGCGGCCTCGCCCTCCTCGCCGGCGACGTCGACGAGTCCCTCGGCGCGACGATGCACCCGCACCTGCCGACGCCGGTCGAGCACGTCCTGCTCCAGGCCGACCTCACGGCCATCGCGCCCGGCCCCCTCGAGGGCGCGTTGGCGCAGTTCATGAGGCTCGTGGCCGAGGTCGAGTCGCGCGGCGGCGCGACCGTCTACCGGTTCACCCCCGACACGGTGCGGCGCTGCCTCGACGCGGGCTGGTCGGTCGACCAGGTCCTGGCCGCCCTGACCGACGCCAGCCACACCCCCATCCCCCAGCCGCTGGACTACCTCGTGCGTGACGTCGCCCGGCGCCACGGCCAGACCCGCGTCGGCTCCGTCTCCTCCTACATCCGCTCCGACGACGAGGCCACCCTGGGCGCCATGCTCGCCGACCGGGCCCTGGCCCCGCTGCAGCTGCGCCGCGTCGCGCCCACGGTGCTGGTGTCCCCGGTGGCCGCCTCGACCGCCCTCGACTTCCTGCGCGACAGCGGCTTCGCGCCGGCGGCCGAGTCGGCCGACGGCGGGCTGCTCGTGCCCAGCGCCGGGCACCACCGGGCTCAGCCCCCGCGCCGGCCATCGGCCCCTGCGGTGCACACCGTCGACGACGAGACGGCGCACACCCTCATCGCCGCGCTGCGAGCGGGCGAGGAGACCGCGGCATACCAGCGGGCGCAGCGCGCCTCCCGGCCCGGTCCGGACCTGCCGAGCACCGACCCGACCACGACGCTGGCCCTGCTGCGCGAGGCCGCCGCCGACCGGCAGGGTGTGTGGATCGGCTACTCCGACGGGACGGGATCGGTCCAGCGGATGCTCTTCTACCCCGACCGGGTCGAGGGCGGTCGCGTCCACGGCACGGCCGAGGGCACCCTGCGGACGCTGTCGATCCACCGGGTGACCGGCGCGTCAGCCTCCTAGGGCCACCTCGGCGGGGCTGCCCGCAAGGGCCCGCACGACGCGCGAGGGCGACGGCCGGCCGAGGTGCCCGGCCATCCACACACTCGTCTCCACCAGCGCCTCGAGGTCGACCCCCGTCCGCACGCCGGCCCCCTCGAGGGCCCAGACGAGGTCCTCGGTGGCCAGGTTCCCCGTGGCGCTCTTGGCGTACGGGCAGCCACCGAGGCCGCCCGTGGACGCGTCGACGACCGAGACGCCGTGCCGCAGAGCGGTCAGGGTGTTCGCGAGCGCCTGGCCGTAGGTGTCGTGGAAGTGCACACCCACCTGGTCCGCGCCGAGACCCACTGAGCCCAAGCGCTCGAGGAGCCGGCTCACGTGGCCGGTGGTGCCGACGCCGATCGTGTCGCCGAGGCTGAGCTGGTCGCACCCGAGGCCCATGAGCCGCTGCGCGACGTCCACGACCTGCTCGACCGGCACCTCCCCCTCCCACGGGTCGCCGAAGCACATCGAGACGTAGGCGCGCACCCAGAGGCCCGCGTCCTTCGCCCGCGCCACCACCGGGGCGAACATCTCCACCGACTCGGCCACCGACCGGTTGAGGTTCTTGCGGGCGAAGGTCTCGGTCGCGCTGCCGAAGATCGCGACGGCGCCGACACCGGCCTCGAGGGCACGGTCGAGGCCACGCTCGTTCGGGACCAGCACGGGGCGCCCCGCGCCGCGGCCGTCCGCTCCCAGCAGCCCGAGCACCTCGGAGGCGTCGGCGAGCTGCGGCACCCACGAGGGGGGCACGAAGGACGTCGTCTCGATCGTCTCGAGCCCCGCCGCGGCCAGCCGCCGGATGAACTCGGCCTTGACCGCGGCCGGCACGACCGCCTTCTCGTTCTGCAGGCCGTCCCGCGGACCGACCTCGTAGATGATGACCCGCTCGGGCAGGTCGGACGCGGGCTCGCGCTGCGGCGCTCTCATGCTCACAGCCCGATCCTGCCACCCGGGCGTGCCGGGCCGGGCGGACAGCCTCGCGATATACATTGGCCGCATCAGTCCGCGCGGCACGGGAGGATCGGGCTCATGAGCGACACACCAGGCGACGAGCGGGAGCGCGGCGGCTCCGGCGAGTTCAGCGACCCCACGGCGCCGTCGTACGACAACGGCAGCCCTGAGGGCACCGCCCCCGAGCCCGGCAGCGAGCCGGACACGCCCGCGGCCAGCGGCGGCGAGGGCGCCCGCGAGGTGACCTGGAGCGGCGGCGACGCCACCCAGGCGGTGCCGTCCGGGGAGACCCAGCAGCTCCCGTCCACGCCGCCGGCGGCCCCCGGCCCCGCCAGCCAGCCCCCGGGTGGCCCCTCCTCTGGCCCGGCCGCGTCGGCGCAGGGCCCCTACGGCCAGCCGCCCCAGCAGCCGTCGCCCTACGGCCAGACCCCGAGCCCCTACTCCCAGCCGCCGCAGCAACCGAGTCCCTACGGCCAGCCGCAGAGCCCGTATGCCGGGGGGCAGCAGCCGGCGCGCCCCGCCCCCGGCGCGGGCCCGGGCTACCCGTACGGCCAGCAGCCCGCGTACGGCCAGCAGGGCTACGGCCAGCCCCAGCCGTACGGCTACGGTCAGTCGCCGTACGCGCCCGCCCGCAAGACGAACGGGTCGGCGATCGCACTGCTGATCGTGTCC
>NZ_DATBMI010000088.1:0-5500 GCF_036554925.1 Pedococcus sp. | reverse complement strand
GGTGCCGCTGGCGGAGAACTCGACGGTGCGGCCGTCCTCGAGGGTGGCGCCGAGCTTGACGGTGGCGGTGGAGCCGCGGGCGTCGGCCATCTGGGAGGCGACGGTGCGCTTCCAGATCAGCTCGTAGAGCGCGAACTCGTCACCGCGCAGCTCGCCGGCTACCTGCGCGGGGGTGCGGAAGCGGTCACCGGCGGGGCGGATGGCCTCGTGGGCCTCCTGCGCGTTCTTGACCTTCTTCTCGTACAGCCGCGGGGCCTGCGGGACGTACTCCGCGCCGTAGAGGTCGCGAGCCTGCTGGCGTGCGGCGGTCAGCGCGGACTCGGACAGCGTGGTGCTGTCCGTTCGCATGTAGGTGATGTAGCCGTTCTCGTAGAGGCGCTGGGCCACGCGCATGGCGTTCTTGGACGACAGGCGCAGCTTGCGGGAGGCCTCCTGCTGAAGGGTCGAGGTGGTGAAGGGGGCGGACGGCCGCCGCGTGTACGGCTTCTCCTGGACGCCGCTGACCCGCACCTGCGCCTGCTGGACGGCCTCGGCGATCGAGCGTGCCGTGGCCTCGTCGAGGTGGGCTGCGGTCTTCGTCCTCAGCGTGCCGTCGTCGGCGAAGTCGCGGCCCGTGGCCACCCGCGCACCGTCCACCGTGGTCAGGCGGGCGGTGAACTGGTTCGACTGGGTGTCCGGCGTGAAGTCGCCCTGGACGTCCCAGTACGAGGCCCGCACGAAGGCCATCCGCTCACGCTCGCGCTCGACGACCATGCGGGTCGCCACCGACTGCACGCGGCCGGCGGAGAGCCCCGCCTTGACCTTGCGCCACAGCACCGGGGAGACCTCGTAGCCGTAGAGGCGGTCGAGGATGCGCCGCGTCTCCTGGGCGTCGACGAGCCGCGTGTCGAGGTCCCGGGTGTTGTTGACCGCCCGCTGGATGGCCTCCTTGGTGATCTCGTGGAACACCATCCGCTTGACCGGGACCTTGGGCTTGAGCACCTCGAGGAGGTGCCAGGCGATGGCCTCGCCCTCGCGGTCCTCATCGGTGGCCAGGAGGAGCTCGTCGGCGTCCTTGAGGAGACGCTTGAGCTCGGAGACCTTCTTCTTCTTGTCGTTGTCGACGACGTAGTACGCCTCGAAGCCGTTGTCGACGTCGACGCCGAAGCGGCCGAACGGGCCCTTCTTGACCTCCGCGGGCATCTCCGACGGGGTCGGGATGTCGCGGATGTGGCCGACCGACGCCTCGACGTCGAAGTCCTTGCCCAGGTAGCCGCCGATGGTCTTGGCCTTCGCCGGCGACTCGACGATGACGAGCTTGCGCCCCGTGCTCACGAAATACACCTCAGTCCTGCCCCCACGTGCAGCGGATTCGTCGCTGCTCGGACGTGGTCGACGGAAGGCACGGTATCCCGAGCCGGGAGGTGCTCGTCCAACTGCCCACGCCGACGGGCCGTGGCGACGGTCACGCGGCCGCCTGCCACCGCGGTGGCACGGCCCATCTAGTTGATGATTAAACCACCTTCTTGCTACCATGCCTCGTGACCACGACCCCGACCCCTGCACGTCCGCCCGTCCTCTACCTGAGCCACGGCGCCCCGCCGCTCGCCGACGACGCGGTGTGGACCCAGCAGCTGGCGGACTGGTCGAGCCGGTTCGGCAAGCCCTCCGGCATCCTGATGGTCTCCGCGCACTGGGAGGCCGCGCCCCTGTCCCTGGGCGCCACCTCCGGCCGAGTGCCCCTCGTCTACGACTTCTGGGGCTTCCCGCGCAAGTACTACGACGTGAGCTACGCCGCCCCGGGCGCGCCGGAGCTCGCCGACGACGTCGCCCGGCTGGTGCACTCGGCCGACACCCCGGTCCACCGCGACGAGACCCGCGGCCTCGACCACGGCGCGTACGTCCCGCTCGTGGAGATGTACCCCGAGGCCGACGTGCCGGTGCTCCAGATGTCGATGCCGACCCTCGACCCCCAGGCGCTGTTCGCACTCGGGCGACGGCTCGCGCCGCTGCGAGACGAGGGCACCCTGATCGTCGGCTCCGGATTCACCACCCACAACCTGCGGTGGTTCAACCCCTCGGCGGGGCCTGACGCGGCACCTCCGAAGGCCTCGACCGAGTTCGACCACTGGGCGGCCGAGGCGCTCGAGCGGCAGGACGTCGACGCGGTGCTGGACTTCCTGCACCGGGCGCCGGCCGCCGTCGAGGCGCACCCCCGCACCGAGCACTGGGCGCCGCTGTTCGTCGCGCTGGGCGCCGCCCACGAGTCCGGCTCCCTGGAGAGCGAGAGCGTCATCGACGGCTTCTGGTTCGGGCTGAGCAAGCGCTCCTGGCAGTTCGCCTGAGGCTCGCCTGGGGGCCCGGTCATCGTCTGGCCGTGGCGCCGGGCCGTCCCGCGCTCCTACGGTGAAGCATGATCACCGCTCTGCACACCCTCGTCTACGCCGACGACCCCGACGCGGCCCGCGCCTTCTTCCGCGACGTCCTGCAGCTCCCGGCCGTCGACTCCGGCGGCGGCTGGCTGATCTTCAGGACGGGCTCCAGCGAGATGGGCGTGCATCCGGCGTCCTGGGAGTACGAGGGCCAGACCGGCGGCACCGACCAGCACTTCGACCTCTCCTTCATGTGCGACGACCTCGAGGCGACCATGAAGGAGCTCGCAGCCCGCGGTGCCCAGTTTGAGGGGGAGGTCGAGGAGCGGCCCTGGGGATCGACCATCCGGATCCTGGTCCCCGGTGCTCGGCCGGTCACGGTGTACCAGCCGAAGTACGATCCACCGGCCCTGGCCCGCGACGACCTCGAGGCCATGTGGTGACCTGACAGGAGTGTCGGTTCGCCTGTCTGGCTGCCCCCTAAGCGCCGAAGACGTCCTCGAGCGCTTGGCGCATCACCGCACGGTCGGGCTCGGCACCGGTCCAGAGCCCGATGGCGATGGCGCCCTGCTCGACGAGCATCCCGAGGCCGTCCAGGGTCTCCGCCCCACGTTCGGCAGCCTCGCGCAGCAGGCGGGTCTCCGCCGGGTTCGGGATCACGTCGGCCACGAGCATGCCCGGCCCGATGCTGTCGAGGTCGACCTCGATGAGGGCATCGCCGTGCGGCGCGAGGCCCACCGAGGTGGAGTTGACGACGATCGACGTCCCGGCGGGCACGGCATACGTGTGGTCCCACACCACCTGACGGGCCCGCGCCGGGGTCGCCCGCTCGACCAGGTCGACCAGCGAGGCGCCCCGCCCCGGGTCGCGGTTCACGACGGTGACCTCCGCGACCCCGGCCAGCGCCGACTCCACGGCGATCGCCCGGGCGGCACCGCCCGCGCCGAAGAGGACCATCGACGCCCCTGCCGGGTCGACCACGGTCCGCAGCGAGCTGACGAACCCCTGGCCGTCGGTGTTCTCCCCCACCAGCTCCTG
This sequence comes from Pedococcus sp., assembly GCF_036554925.1. Classification (NCBI taxonomy): domain Bacteria; kingdom Bacillati; phylum Actinomycetota; class Actinomycetes; order Micrococcales; family Intrasporangiaceae; genus Pedococcus; species Pedococcus sp. Next base: position 2,111 of record NZ_DATBMI010000088.1, on the reverse strand, counting down.
CCCCTCCCGCACGACGCAGTTGACCGCGCCGATGGCCTGCGCCGACCCAGCCAGCCGGTCGAGGTGCTCGACCACCGCGACCTTGTGCGGCAGGGAGCAGTTGAAGCCGACCCAGCCCATGGCTCGAGCACCCCGCACCGCGTCAGCCAGGCCCTCGGGCTGGACGTCGCAGTTGAGGTAGCGGGCGTCGAGCCCGAGGGCGCGGTAGGCCGCCTCGACCATCGCGACGGTGGGGTTGTCGGCGGCCGGGGTCGAGAAGGAGCCGGTGAGGGTGCTGACGAAGCTGCGGTTCTGGGTCATGGAGTCCTCGTTCCCGAAGGGCATCGACTGGACAGGCATCATGCCCACCGTCGCGGTCGATGTCGTGGCGGAGTCGTGCGCAGGGGGGCCTACCACCCCTCGCTCGGGGTGGCGCTACGCGGGGGTAGGTGCACACCATGGGTGATGGCCGTTTCAACCACTCCTCTCGGACGTCGCGCCTTCCTCCGCTCGGCCTCGGCCGCTGCCACCCTGACCGCGGCTGCCGCCGCAGCCCCCCTCACGGGCGCGCAGGCGGCCACGGTGCCACACTCCTCGCCCCGCTCCCTGCCTCGCACGGTGCGCCTGCCCGATGGCATCCGCCCCGAGGGCATCACGTCGGGTCCGGGAGACCGCTACTACGTCGGGTCCCTCGCCGACGGCCGCATCGTGACCGGAGACCTGAGCCGGGGAACCTCGAGGGTGCTGCTTCCGGGCGCCACGGGGCGAGCGCTCCGCGGCCTGTGGTTCGACCGGCGCAGCGGGCTCGTGTGGGCGGCCGGCAACGTCGGGACCGAGGCCCACGTGTGGGCCGTCAGGGCCTGGAGCGGCAACGTCGCCCACGACGTCGTCGTGCCCGACGCCGTCTTCCTGAACGACCTGGTGGTCACCCGGCGCGCCGTCTGGGTCACCGACTCACGCAACGACAGGCTCACGCGCATCGACCTCGACAGTGACGGTCACCCGTCCAGTGACGACCCCGAGTTCGTCGACCTCGGCGGTGACTGGCCGGCCTTCGACGGGACCAACATCAACGCCAACGGGATCCGTCAGCTCCCCGACGGCAGCCTGCTCCTCAACAACAGCCGCGCCGGCGGGCTGTGGCAGGTGCACCCGCGCACGGGCGAGGCCACCGAGATCCCGGTGTCCGGCGGGCCGGGGATCATCGGCGGGGACGGCCTCGAGCTGCACGGCCGGACGCTCTACAACGTCCGCGGCAGCGGCCCCGACCAGGTGGCCGTGCTCCGGCTGGGCCGCGACGACGGGCACTGGCACGCGCGTTGGGTGACCGCCCTGACCCACGAGGAGCTGGACGTGCCCACCACGGCCACCCTCGCCGGTGGCTGGCTGTGGACGGTCAACGCTCGCTTCGGCACGGTCCCGGACCCCCTCACTGCGGAGTACTGGATCACCCGCCTGCCGGCGCACGGCTGACCACCACGTCCTCGGGAGCCGGCGCCTCCCCGGTGTCGACGTCCACGGCTGCACCCCTGAACTGCGCGGCATACAGCCGAGCGTAGGCCCCACCACGGGCGAGCAGCTCGTGGTGCGAGCCCTGCTCGACGATGCTGCCCTTCTCCATCACCAGGATCAGGTCGGCGTCGCGGATCGTCGACAGCCGATGCGCGATGACGAAGCTCGTGCGGTCGCTGCGCAGCGCGGCCATCGCGTGCTGCACGAGGACCTCGGTGCGGGTGTCGACCGAGCTCGTGGCCTCGTCGAGGATCAGCAGCGCGGGGTCGGAGAGGAACGCTCGCGCGATGGTGACGAGCTGCTTCTCGCCGGCGCTGATGTTGCCGCCCTCGGCGTCGAGGACGGTGTCGTAGCCGTCGGGCAGGGCGTGGACGAACCGGTCGACGTAGGTGGCCCGCGCGGCTCGCAGCACCTCCTCGTCCGACGCCCCCGGCCGCCCGTAGGCGATGTTCTCGCGGATGGTGCCGCCGAACAGCCAGGTGTCCTGCAGCACCATGCCCACCTGCGAGCGAAGCCCCTGCCGGGTGAGGTCCGTGATGTCGATGCCGTCGAGGGTGATCCGCCCGGAGTCGAGCTCGTAGAACCGCATGACGAGGTTGACCAGGGTGGTCTTGCCGGCG
>NZ_DATBMI010000019.1:0-32293 GCF_036554925.1 Pedococcus sp. | reverse complement strand
ACCGACGAGGGCGGCCGCGAGGTTGGAGAAGGTCTGCCCGAGGCCGACGACGACGCCGGTGCGCTCGGGGTCGACCAGCGCGGCCACCACGTTGGCCACGGTGGCGATGACGGTCACCACGACCTGCAGGTAGAACGGGGTCTTGGCGTCCTCGTACGCGTAGTAGACGCGCTGGACGAGGTAGAGCCACCCGAAGGGCAGCGCGCCCAGCATCATGGCGATCATCACCGCGGCGATGGCGCCGGCCTGGTCGGGCGTGTTGAGGGGGAAGGCGACGCGGACCGCGGTCGTCCCGAGGAGGACGGCGGCGACCGTTCCGGGGATCAGGACCACGGCCGGCATCCGCAGGCCGCGGTTCAGGTCGTCGACGACGTCGCGGTCGCGGCCGGTGTGGGCGGCCTCGGACATGCGTGTGAAGAGCGCTGTGACCAGGGAGACCGTGATGAGCGAGTGCGGCAGCATGAAGAGCAGGAACGCGATGCCGTAGGCGGCCTTCCCGGCCCCCACGACGCCCGCCTGGTGGAGCAGGTCACCCGCGCGGGTCATCACCTTCGAGGTGACGATGAAGCCCAGCTGGCTCACGCCGATGGCCGCGAAGGTCCACAGCGCAACCCGGGAGGCCGAGCCGAGGCCTGCCCCGCGGAAGCCCCAGACGGGCCGGTAGCGGAAGCCGCTGCGGCGCAGCGGGACGACCAGCACCAGCGCCTGCAGCGCGACCCCCAGCGTGGCGGTGCCGGCGAGCACCCACACCATGGCCGGGGTCCACTCGCTCACGGGCACCTCGGTGCCGAAGGCGAAGCGGAAGGCGACGAGGCCGGCGATGGCGACGAGGTTGGCCACCGCCGGTGCCCACATGTATGCCGCGAAGTGGCCGCGCGCGTTCAGGACCTGCCCCAGCAGGGTGTAGAGCCCGTAGAGGAGGACCTGGGGGAGGCAGATGAAGGCGAACGCCGTGGCCAGGCCGAGGGCCTCGTCGTCCCAGCCCTGGGAGAACAGGCGCACCAGGAAGGGCGCCGCCGCGGTGATCACCACCGTGGCCACCGCGATGATCGCGAAGGAGATGGTCAGCAGGCGGTTGACGAACTCGTGGCCGCCGTCGTCGTGGGTCGCCGCCTTGGTGATCTGGGGGACCAGGACGGCGTTCAGCACGCCGCCCGCCAGCAGCAGGTAGAACTGGTTGGGCAGGGTGTTCGCCACGTCGAAGGTGTCGGCCGCCAGGCCGATGCCGACCACCCCGGCCAGCGTCGAGGCCCGGACGAAGCCGAGGGTTCGGGAGGCGACGGTTCCCAGAGCCATGAGCGCGCTGTTGCGGGCCAGGCTTGCGTTGCTCATGCAGTTCCTTGCGAGGTCGGGAGGGGCTCGGCCGCATTGACCGGTTCGGGCTTGCGTCGCACGGACCGCCAGATGCCGAGCACGAGGATGATCCCTGCGAACCCGCCGAGCGTCCAGTAGACCCAGTCGCCGGTCGGGGTCACCTGCACCACCACGTCGGCGCCCTGGCCGATGACGGTGCCGTCGGGGGTGGTGAGGGTGGTCCGCAGCGGCACCGAACCGGCGGCCAGGGTGGTGACGCCGACGATCGCGGTGGCGCGGCTCTTGGCGCCGATGCGCATGACCGGCGGCTGGCTGTCGATGCGCAGCCGGGGGGTCGCCGGCTCGAGGGTCAGCTTGACGTTCTCGACGGCGACGTCGAGGTCGTTGGCGACGGTGACCTGGAGGCGACCGGTGTCGGCCAGGAAGTTGATGTTGCTGCGCGACACGGTGATGCTCCGGGTCGTCTCGTCGATCGCGCCGCTGACGCCGCGGCTCAGCGTGCTCCACTCGGCGCGGGCCGGGGGCACCCGCCACCGCGTCGACGCCAGCTGCTCGGACGCCCGGCCCCAGATGCGGCTGAACTCCTCGCCGTCCTCACGGATCGTGGCCACGCCGCGAATCGTGCGGAGGTTCTCCTGGAGGTTCTGCAACCGTGCCCGGTTGAGCAGCGGCTTGCTCGCGGCATACGGGTCGCGGGGGGCAGCCGGTGGCCCGGCCTCGCCGCCCGGCCGCCCCGCGGAGGGGGGTGTGGTCGCGCCGGGGCGGGTGCCCACCTGCTTGGGCATGGGGACGGCACGGCGGGCGTCGCGCAGCAGCTCGTCGGTGGACACCGTGTCCAGCCACGGGATCGACGCGGCGGTCCGCAGCAGCCCCGCGGCACCGGAGGGGTCGGGGTCGAACGACCGGGGGGCGGCAACCAGGACGGAGCGCGACGGGGTGCCCGGGCGCTCGTCGAGCAGCGCGGCGGAGTCGGCGATGAAGCGTTGGGTGCTCAGGGCAGCCGACGCAGGCGTGGTCGTCTGGGCGAGCAGGGCGCTGAGAGCGTCGTCGTAGCCGAGGACCGGCAGGCCGTCCGCGCTGCGGCGGTGGGCGTCCTGCGTGCCACCGGTGAGGGGGAGGGTGGACTGCGCGGCCAGCTGGCCGGCGAGGGGAGGGTCGGCGAAGAGCCGCCGGAGGACGCTCTCGCGGGCCGCGGTGTGGCGACCGTCTGCGGGCCACGCGATGTCGGCCCGCCCGCCGAGCGCGGAGGCGACGCTCGACGAGCGTGCGACGAGCGCGGAGGTCAGGGCCAGCCCCCCGCCGGCGTCGGCCACGGCGGCAAGGTCGGCGTCGACGTCGGGCAGGACCCAGGGGGTGTGCTCGGTCGCCGACGCCCGGATCCGCTGCTCCATGGCGGTGCGCGCGCCGGCGGCGCTCTCCGGTTGCGGGGCGGGCGCACCCGGCTCGGCGGAACCCTCGACCTCCTGCGGCAGCAGGCTCGGCACCAGCGTGGGGTCGATCGCCCAGGTGACCGGCGAGGCCTCGGTCGCCTCGACCACCCGGGCCAGGCGCGACCCCGCGCCCAGCGCACGCGACCACGCCGCATCACGGGCCTCGCCGGGGGAGCCGAAGAGGTCGCTCTCGCCGTCGATGGTCAGCGGCACGGCCCAGGCGACCCGCAGCGGCTCGTACTCCTTCTGGCGCTGGTACCCGGCGAACGTGTGCAGGGCGGACCCGCCGGCCTCGATGCTCAGCGGCAGGGCGCCGTACGCAGGCGACCGCAGGCCCGCCGCACCGGGGATCTCGACCCGGAAGGCCACCGAGCCCGAGGGCGGTATCGCCGCGCGGACCTGCTGCTGCCCGACGACCCGGCCCTGGGCGGGCCCGGTGCCCTCGGCCCACACGCCGACATCCTTGCGGGTGGCGAGCGGCTGGTCCCCCAGCACGACCCGCACGCGCGGGGCGGGGACGGCGGTCGGGCCCGGGTTGTCCAGGGTGCCCGTGACGGTGACGTTCTGCCCGGGCCGGGCGATGGCCGGGGAGATGCTGGACACGCTGATCTCGAGCGCGGTGCCGGCGGCCGAGGCGCCGGCCGGGCTCGTGCTCTCCGCGGGCGGGGCCGCGCCCGCACTCGCCGGCGCGGTGGGCAGCGCCGCTCCCGCCAGGAACAGGACGGCGACCGTCAGTGCCCGGCAGGCCTGGAACCCGCGCATCACCCGCTCCCGGACAGCCGAGTCCACGCCGCGCGGGCGATGCGACGCTCGTTGGGGAACGTCAGGTGGAGGTGGGCGTCGGCCAGGGGGAGCCAGGCGACGTCGATGGCCTCCTGGTCGGGGTCGTTGTCGATGGTGAGAAACCCGCCGGTCGCCTCGAGCAGGTAGTGGTGGACGTACTTGTGGACCCGCCGGTCCTCGGTGGCGAACCAGTAGTCGATGGTGCCGAGCTCGGTCAGCACCCGGCCCTCGATCCCCGTCTCCTCCGCCACCTCGCGGGCCGCGGCCTCAGCGAGGGTCTCGCCGTGCTCCAGGTGGCCCTTGGGCAGGCACCACTCGACCCGGCCGGCACGGTTGCGCCGCGCGATGACGGCAATGCGGGCGACGCCCTCGTGCACGTCGACGACGATGCCGCCGGCGGACCGCTCCTCCACCGCGGGCAGCCGGCGGGGGAGCCGCTCGGGGTCGCGCGCAGGGGAGGTCACGCGGCCACTCTAACCAGCCACGGGAGCCCGCCGGTCGATCGCCGGTCCGGGCGGGTGGCCTCCGTCACGGTCGATGGCGGGGCGCCCGCGAGCCGTCACCTACCCTTGTCTCCCGTGCCCTCCCCCCAGCCCAGCACTGCTCTGCTCCAGCAGGCCGTCGCGCACCTCGCGCCGGTCGTGCCGCTGCTGACCGAGCTCGGAGACCTGTTCACCGGGGCCGGTCACGAGATCGCCCTGGTCGGGGGTCCCGTCCGCGACGCGTTCCTCGGGCGTCCGTCCCCCGACCTCGACTTCACGACCAGTGCCAGCCCTGCGGAGTCCCAGAAGCTCCTGGCGGCGTGGGGTGACGCGCACTGGGACATCGGGCGTGAGTTCGGCACCATCGGCGCCCGGCGCGGCGCGACCACGGTCGAGGTGACGACGTACCGGGCCGACGCCTACGACGGCCAGACCCGCAAGCCGGTCGTCGCCTTCGGAGACAACCTCGAGGACGACCTGGTCCGCCGCGACTTCACCATGAACGCGATGGCGCTGCGGCTGCCCTCGCTGGAGTTCGTCGACCCGTATGCCGGTCTGGCGGACCTCGCGCGGAAGGTGCTGCGCACCCCCGGCCCCCCCGACGTGAGCTTCGCCGACGACCCGCTCCGGATGATGCGCGCGGCGCGCTTCGCGGCGCAGCTGGGTGCGCGGGTGGCCCCGGAGGTGGAGCGGGCCATGCGCGAGCGGGCGGCCACGCTGGAGATCGTCTCGGCCGAGCGCGTACGTGACGAGCTCACCAAGCTGCTGCTGGCGCCGAGCCCGCGCGCGGGCCTGGAGCTCCTCGTCGACACCGGACTCGCGGCACACGTGCTGCCGGAGCTCCCCGCGCTGCGCCTCGAGGTCGACGAGCACCACCGCCACAAGGACGTCTACGAGCACTCGCTGACCGTCCTGGACCAGGCCATCACCCTCGAGGGGCCACCGGACGGCCCCGAGGAGTCCGTACCGGGACCCGACCTCGTCCTGCGGCTGGCCGCCCTCCTCCACGACGTGGGCAAACCGGCCACCCGGCGCTTCGAGCCCGGCGGCGGGGTCAGCTTCCACCACCACGAGGTCGTCGGCGCCAAGCTGACGGCCAAGCGGCTCAAGGCGCTGCGCTACGACAAGGACACGGTCAAGGCCGTCGCCCGGCTGGTCGAGCTCCACCTGCGTTTCCACGGCTACGGCGAGGGTCAGTGGACCGACTCCGCCGTGCGCCGCTACGTCACCGACGCCGGGCCCCTCCTGCAGCGGCTGCACCGGTTGACCCGCTCGGACTCCACCACCCGCAACCAGCGCAAGGCGGCCCGGCTCTCGCGCACGTACGACGAGCTCGAGTCCCGGATCCAGCGGCTCATGGAGCAGGAGGAGCTGGCCCGGGTGCGCCCCGACCTCGACGGCAACGAGATCGCCGAGGTCCTCGGGATCGAGCCCGGCCCCGTCCTCGGGCGCGCCTACAAGCACCTGCTGGCCGTGCGGCTCGACGAGGGGCCGCTCGGCAAGGAGGACGCCCGGGAGCGGCTGCTCCGGTGGTGGGCGGACCAGCCGGAGTCGCCGTCGGGGGCCGCCGGGGTGCGCTGAGCCCCGACGTCCCCGGGTGGCCGGGCAGTCCTGGCGCGGAAGTGCTTCTCCCCGATCGGTGGCGCGCCGCGGGTTTCTCACGATTGCCCCGATGTGGAAGGCTGGCCCGGCGGTCATCCGATGGGGAGTGCTCCCCATGTCGGGCGGGTCGGGGTGTCCCTAGCCTGTGGGGGTCGTGCGGGCGGACCGCGTCGGCCGGAGCATGAGAGGGAGGAAGCCGTGAGCGGAGGGGCCACGATGCAGACGTTGAGCTACCCCAGCAGGCAGTTCCCCGGGCCCCCGGCCGTCGCCGTCGACATCCCGCAGGCCTGGTCGCCGGTGCGGGTGCCCGGCACCCTCATCGCCGCGCGCAGCACCTCCACCGACGGCAGCTTCGCCCCCAACATCGTCATCCGCGGCTTCACCCGTTCCGGGCGCTTCACCATCGGCCGGGCGCTCGCCGAGCTGCAGCAGTTCGTGTCGCAGCAGCCCGACGGCGAGGTCGAGCCGCCCTTCGAGGTCGAGATCGACGGCGTGCCCTTCGTCGGGGTGAACGTCTCGTGGACCGACCAGACGGTGGGGGACGTCGTGCAGGCCCACCTGTTCGCGGGAGCCCGGCGTGGACAGGTCGTCGACCTCATCCAGGTGACGGGGTCCGTGGGTGGCGAGCACGCCGAGGCGGCGTACCCCCAGGTGCAGCAGGTGATGCAGACGGTGCGGGTGACCCGGTGAACCCGGCGGCGCCCGCGCAGGACCCCGGGCTCACGTTGCGCGCCGGGGCGGCGACCGACGTGGGCCGGGTGAGGCGCCACAACGAGGACAGCGTCCTCGCCCGCGGGTCGGTCTTCGTCGTCGCCGACGGCATGGGCGGCCACGCCGCGGGTGAGGTCGCGAGCCGCATCGTCACCGAGACCCTCGGCGAGCTCGCCGAGCGCCCACGACTGCGGCCCGAGGACGTCGTCGCGGCCCTCACCCTGGCCAACACCCGGATCCTGCAGTCGGTGGCCCGCCACCCGGAGCAGACCGGCATGGGCACCACGGCGACCGGGCTGGTCGTCGTGTCCGCCGGCGGGTCCGACCACTGGGCCGTCTTCAACGTGGGCGACTCCCGCGTCTACCGCCTGATCGGCGAGGAGCTGAGCCTGCTCACCGTCGACCACTCCGAGGTCCGCGAGATGGTCGACGCCGGGCTCATCACCGAGGAGCAGGCCCTGCGCCACCCGCTGCGCAACGTCGTCACGCGCTCCCTCGGCACGGAGACCATGCCGACGCCCGACCTCTGGGTCTTCCCGCCACACCCCGGCGAGCGCTTCGTCATCTGCTCCGACGGGCTGTCCAACGAGCTCTCCCTCCAGGACATCCGCCGCGTCGTCCTCGAGGTCGAGGAGCCCCAGCAGGCGGCGGAGGCGCTGGTCCGCGCAGCCGTCGACGCGGGAGGCCGTGACAACGTGACCGCCATCGTCGTTGCCCTTGATGGTGGAGACGACGAGGACTTCGACGCCGACACGGCGCCGCGCAGTGGACCGGGGGACCAGCGTGACTGAGGTCCGGGTGAGCGTGCAGGACCAGCCGGGGTGGACCGCCCTGGCAGCCGATGGTGTCCACGTGCTCGTGGGCTGGGAGGCGCAGGCGCCCGGGCTCGAGCGGGTGCGGGCTGCCACCGCCGGGGGCCTCGACGCGGTCCTCGACGCCCTGACGGTCGACGGCATCCGCCGGGCGCCCGACTTCGTCGCCGTGGAGCAGGGCGCGCCCCTGCGCCTGGTGGCCCGTGGCAGTGCGTATGCCGTGGTGTCCGGCCCCGGCGTCGAGGAGGAGTTCCGCTCCGCAGGGCGCGGCCCGTGGGCGGACGACGACGCTCCGCACGGCACCACCGCGGTGGACCTGCGCCCAGGGGTGGCGGAGGTGCAGGAGCCCGCGCCGGGCCCCACGCCGGACCCCGCGCCGGGCCTCGCGCCGGGCCTCGCGCCGGACCCCACGCCGGCACCCGAGCCGGCGGGTCCTCCGTCAGCGCAGCCCGCCGGTCGCGGCGGCTGGAGGTTGCCCAGCCGGCTGGGACGCCGCGGCCAGCCCGAGCCCGAGCCGGCCCCGGTGGCCTCCGCCGGTGTCGACGAGGTCGAGGACCTCCCGAGCTACGACCACCTCTTCGGCGCGACCCAGCACGGGCGTCCGGAGGCCGGAGCCGCCCGCTACCTCGGGGCGCACGACACGGACAGCCTGTCCGAGCCCGGGATCGGACGAGCCCCGATCGAGGCGGCCGGCGGCTTCACCCCGGCCCACCCCGAGTCCGCGCAGACCCTGCCCCCGCCGACCGACACCGACCGGGCGACCCCCGAGCGGGCCGCCCAGCCGCCCCGCGCGGTCGGCCCTCGACCTCCGGCACCGGCGGGGCCTGCCCCCGCGCCCGCCGCCACTCCGGCGCCTCCGGCTGGTGGGCTCATCGACTCGGTCCCGTGGCGCAGTGGTGGCTCGAACGTCGCACCGCCGGAGGAGCCACTGCCCCCACCGGCGCCGGCACGACCGCGCGCCTCGGGCGGCGTGCAGACCCCACCGCCCGCCCCCACGCTCCGGCCGACCGGTGCGGTCCCACCCGCGCCGGTCGCCACCTCGTCCGCCACCTCGTCCGCGACCCCGACGCCCCCCGCGCAGTCCATCCCGCAGCCGGTCCCGGCGCCCACGGCCGCACCCTCCCCCGAACCCCCGGCGCCACCCGTCGCGGCGCAGCCCACCACGGTGCAGCCCGCCACCCCTCAGCCCACCACGGTGCAGCCGCCCGTGGCACCGCCTGCACCCACCGCGGCGGAGGTCGACGACGACGCCGAGGCCACCGTCGACCGCAGCGCCCTGCTGGCCGCGGCCCAGCCCGAGTCGGGCCCGCTGGTGCTGGCCGTGCTGTGCCCCGCCGGGCACCCCAGCCCGCCGCACGCCGCGTCGTGCCGCACGTGTGGGCGGGAGATCCCGCCACAGCAGCCGTTCCAGACCCCGCGGCCGCCGCTCGGGGTGCTGCGGCTGGCCTCCGGTGACGTCGTCTCCCTCGACCGCGGGGTCCTGCTGGGGCGCTCGCCCAAGGTGAACGCCGACCTCCCCGTCGCCGACCGGCCCCACCTGGTGCGGGTCACGAGCCCGGAGAACGACATCTCCCGCAACCACGTCGAGGTCGTCCTGGACGGCTGGCACGTCCTGGTGCGCGACCTCGGCTCCACCAACGGCACCACCGTGGCGCTGCCGGGGCAGGTACCGGTGCGCCTGCGCCCCGGTGACCAGCAGGTCATCGAGCCCGGGACGATCGTCACGCTGGCCGACGAGGTCAGCGTGACCTTCGAGGTGGGCGCGTGAGCACCTCGACGCCACCGGACATCCCCGGTCTGGTGTACGTCCAGCCCGTCGGCTCGGGCGGGTATGCCGACGTGTTCCTCTACGAGCAGCAGATGCCGCGGATGCCCGTCGCGGTCAAGGTGCTCAAGGGGGAGGGGCTCACCCCCGCGATCCGCCGGCAGTTCGCCGACGAGGCCGACACGATGGCCCAGCTGGCGGACCACCCGTACATCGTCCAGGTGTTCCGCGCCGACACCGCCTCGGACGGCCGCCCGTACCTCGTCATGAAGTACTACCCGCCGCCGAACCTCGCGATGCGCGCGCGGCGGGAGCGCTTCACCGTCGAGGAGGTGCTGCGCACGGGCATCCAGCTCGCCAGCGCCGTGGAGACCGCCCACCGGGCGGGCATCATCCACCGCGACATCAAGCCGGCGAACGTGCTGGTCAGCCAGTACGGCGCCCCCGGCCTCACCGACTTCGGCATCGCCGGCCGCGGTGCCGCCCACGACGAGGACGACGACGTGGGCGTCTCGGTGCCCTGGGCCCCGCCGGAGGTGCTCTTCGGCCAGTCGAGCGGCGATGCCCGGGCCGACGTGTACTCCCTGGCCGCGACCCTGTGGCAGCTGCTCGTGGGCCGGTCGCCGTTCGAGGTTCCCGGCGGCGACAACACCGCCTACGCCCTCATGCCGCGGATCCGCGCGACGCCCGTGCCCCCGACCGGTCGCGCCGACGTGCCGGTCTCCCTGGAGCGGCTGCTGTCCCTGGCCATGGCCAAGGACCCGGCCGGCCGGCCCGCCACCGCGCTCGCCTTCGCCCGCGCGTTGCAGGAGATCGAGCAGGAGCAGCGGTTCCCGCGCACCGCCATCGTGGTGCTCGACGAGCAGGGCCAGACCACCCTCGCCGACCAGACCGCCCCGTCCGGGGAGGGCTCCGACGACGACCGGACCCGCGTCCGGGCGCCCAAGGCGATCCACGCGCAGGCGCCGGCCCCCGCCCGGCCGGCCCCGGCGGCATACGCGGTGCCGCTCAGCGGGTCGACCGCGATCCCGGCGGCCCCGCCCACCCCCGTCGCGACGAACCACGCGAGCTCGGCCCTCGGTGCGGGCGGCCCCCAGCACGACGAGGGTCTCGCCGAGGAGGGCACCGTCCGGGTCGACCGCGCCCGAGCGCGGGCTGCGACCGAGACACCTGAGGCGGCGGCGCTGACCGCCCAGCCGGGGGCGCCGACCCACACCCAGATCAGCCCGGGGGTCGTCATCGGCGTCGTGGCCGCCCTGGTCGCGGCCCTCGTCGGTGTGGGGGCCTGGGCCCTCGCCGGCCGGGGCGACACGCCCGACGCGGCGCCGACCTCCGCGCCCCCCACCGTGGCAGCGCCGACCGACGACACCGCCCTGAGCCCTCCGGAGACGCCGACGATCGAGGCAGCCGGCCTCCCCGGCTCCGTGCGGTTCCGCTGGACGTACTCCGGTCGCGAGAAGTCCGACACGTACCGGGTGCGTGTCGCGCCGATCGCCTCGGACCTGCCCCGGGCGGCGTTCCGGGTGGCCAAGGACACCGGCCTCGTGGTCAGCACCCCCAAGGGCCGCCAGCTGTGCGCCCAGGCGCAGGTGGTGCGCAGCGGGGTCAGCTCCGACTGGTCGCAGCCGAAGTGCGAGAAGGCGGGGTGACGGTGTGGGGGTGACCATCGAGTTCTGCGGTGAGCGGTTCACCGCCCACCCGGAGCGGCCGTTGACGATCGGCCGCTCCGGCGACGTGGAGATCGACGACAACCCCTACCTGCACCGCACCTTCCTGCACGTCGTCCAGGACGGCGGGCTGTGGTGGCTGGCCAACGTCGGCTCCACGCTCACCGCCACGGTGGCCGACCAGAAGGGGCTGTTCCAGGCCTGGCTCTCGCCCGGTGCCCGGGTGCCGCTGGCGCTCGAGCGGTTCACGGTGTGGTTCACGGCCGGCCCGACGACCTACGACTTCGAGGTCGTCGTGGACGCGCCGGCCTTCGCCAGCGTGGCCACCGATGCGGAGGAGGACGACCGCACGGGGGAGACCACCGTGGGCCGGGTGTCCTTCACCCCGGACCAGAAGCTGCTCATGGTCGCCCTCTGCGAGGGCTTCCTGAGCAGGACGTATGCCGGGTCCGGCCAGATCCCGTCGTCGGCGGACGCCGCCGCGCGGCTGGGCTGGAAGGTCACAAAATTCAACCGAAAGCTGGACAACGTCTGTCAAAAACTTGCGGATGCTGGTACTCGTGGTCTGCACGGGGGGCCGGGGAAGCTCGCCAGCAACCGCAAGGCGCGGCTCGTGGAGCACGCACTGTCGACGAGGTTGGTCACCGAGGCCGACCTCGCACTGCTGGACGCGAACGTCGGCGTTGAGGACGAGGGGAAGTAGAACTGGTGAGTCCGGTGTCGAACCGGAAGGTGGGGGTTGCCTCTGCGCTGGCCGTGGCCGTGGCCGCGTCCAGCCTGACCTTCTTCGCGGTGACGTCCAAGGGTGAGACGGTCCATGAGGCCGACCTCAACGACGGTGGGGTGTGGGTCAGCTCCGCCAAGAACGCGAGCTTCGCCCGCGTCAACAAGGCGGTCGGCCAGTTCGACGCGGGGGTCAAGGCCAACACCACGGCCGACTCGCCGCTCGACGTCGTCCAGGACGGCAGCGCCGTGGCCGGGCTGTCCGTCGGCTCGAACCAGCTCCTGCCCATCGACACGCGTACGGGGCGGCTCGACGAGGCCGCGGCGGTGAGCTACCCCCCACCCTCGGCGGCCACCAACCTCGAGACCTTCGTGCCCCGCACCGTCGACCTGCGCGGGGGCACTGTGGCCATGGTCGACCCCAAGACCGGGAAGCTGTGGGCGCAGCGGGTCGACACCCGCTCCGGCATCGCCGGCTTCGAGGGCCTGTCCGCGGCCGCGAAGCCCCTGGCCCAGGTCGGCGCCGTGGCGGCCGTGGCCGTCGACGTCCGCGGCGGGGTGCACGCCGTCTCCGGCGCGACCGGCAAGGTCGTCTCGCTCGCCCCGACGGCCACGGGCTTCGAGAAGCCGGCCACCACCAGGATCGGGCTCCAGACCAAGGCCGTCGACATCACGGCCGTGGGCGACCGGTGGGTCGTCTACGACCCCGCCCGCGACGAGGTGTTCGCGGAGGGCGTGGGCAAGCCGGTCAACGCCGGGGTGTCGCGGGAGGAGGGCTCGCTGGCGTATGCCGCGCTGCAGCAGCCCGGGCCGGCCACCGACGACGTGGCCGTCCAGGGCCGCGACCGGGTCACCCTGGTCGGGCTCGACGGCGGAGGGCCCACGCAGGGCGGGGTGGAGATCGTCGACGAGGGCGCCGCCGAGGGCGAGCGCCCCATGGTGTCGCGGCCACTGCGGCTCGGTCCCTGCCTGCACGCGGCCTGGGCCGCGCCGACCAAGGCGTACTACAACGTCAACTGCGGCCGTGAGCAGCCCGCGGTGGCGGTGACGATCGAGCGCATCGCCACGACGGCGCTCCGTGACGGGGTCACCCTGCGCACCAACCGCCGCCTGGTCGTCCTCAACGACCTCGACGGCGGGGAGGTCTGGGACCTCGACAGCAAGCCGGTCAAGATCGACGAGTGGGACTCCCTCATCCCGCCGCCGCAGACCGAGGACAAGAACAAGAAGAAGGACGAGAACCTCATCGACGAGGCGTCCCAGGCGCAGCCGCCCAAGGCCGAGCCGGACGACCTCAAGGCCCGTCCCGGGCGCACGTCGAAGCTGCACGTGCTCGACAACGACACCGACTCCACCGGCGCGATCCTCGCGATCAACCCCGACGACGTGGGCCCGCCCGACCTCCAGGGCGTGGCGGTCAGCGTGGCCGCCGACGGACAGAGCGTGGACGTGTCGATCCCCAAGGACCCCGCGCGCCAGTCCTTCTCCTTCAAGTACAAGGTCAACAACGGCACGGCACCGGAGAAGTCCGAGGCGACCGTGCGGGTGACCCTCGCGAGCGAGCAGGAGAACACCCCGCCGCAGCTGCGCCCGGGCCCGGCCAAGCTGGCCAACACGCAGTACCCGGTCAACCAGGGCAAGCTCCTCCCGGTGCAGGTCATCGGCGACTGGCGTGACCGCGAGAGCGACACGGTCACCGTGCAGGCCACCGAGCAGGGCAGCTCGGTCGACGGCCTCGGCCGCCTCAGCGTGCTGGCACCGCAGAAGAGCGGTCCCCAGACCGTCGGGTACGCCGTGAGCGACGGCCGGGAGCAGACCCCCGGCCGGGTCAACCTGCAGGTCCTCGACAACACCGACCGGTTCCGCGCCCCCGCGACCCAGCCCGACGTCGTGCGCGGCGTCGTCGGCAAGCCGCTGCAGATCGAGCCGCTCGGCAACGACGTGGCCGGTGCCGACCCCAGCGAGCCGGACGCCACCATGCGGCTGTCGCGGGCCGTTCCGCCGCAGGGCCCGCTCTCCGTCGACACCAACCTCGACACCGGCGTGGTCACCATCACGGGGTCGGCGGAGGGCACCTACGAGCTGACGTACGGCGCCCAGGTCGGCGCCGGGGTCGCGGCCGGCCGCATCCGGGTCGACCTCGAGGCCAGCCCCGACCCGGACGCCCCGCCGGTGGCCGTGCCCGACTCGGCGACCCTGCGGGACCAGACCCCCGTCCTCACCGACGTCCTCGCCAACGACTACAGCCCCCGGGCCGATGTGCTCGTGACCCGCAGCGTCAAGGTCGAGAGCGACAGCGCCTGGCTGCGCCCGTCCATCTACAAGGGACGCTGGGTGCGCATCGAGGCCCTCGAGCCGGCGACGGCCGGGGCGCGTCCGCGCAGCGGCTCGGTCACCTACACGGTGAGCGACGGCACGAAGGCGACCACCGGCCAGATCTCCGTCTCGCAGCGCCCGGCCCTCGAGGGGGCCCTGCCCATCGTCCAGGACGACACCGCGGTCGTACGCGCCCAGGACTCCGTGACCATCCCGGTGATGGACAACGACAGCATGGCCGAGGGCATCCCGCTCGTCCTCGACCCGGGCAGCGTGAAGGTGCTCAACGGTCCGGATGTCGCGTTCGCGTCGGGCAACGTCATCCGGTACGTGCCCCGGGACCGCAACCCGAAGGTCGAGCAGGTGCGCGTCATCGAGTACGCCGTCTACCCGATCGGCATGCGCGACCGGGCCCAGACCGGCCGGGCCAGCGTCACCGTCAAGCCGCTGCCCACGCCGACGACGCAGAACCAGCCGCCGACCGCCCGCAGCTTCTCCGCCAGCGTCGTGGCCGGCGAGCCGCTGAGCATCACGGTCCCGGTCTCCGGAGTCGATGCCGACGGTGACAGCGTGACGGTGCAGGGGATCGTCGGCGAGGAGGGCGACACCGTCGACCTCTCCCTCGGCCGGGTGACGTCCTTCGGCGCGTCGACGATCAAGTACGAGGCCTACCCGCGGTCGGCCGGCACCGAGGTGCTGCACTACCAGGTGGCCGACCGCTTCGGCGCCACCAGCACCGGGTTCGTGCGGATCGGGGTGGTCCAGCCCGGGGACCCGCAGCCGCCGGTGGCGGTCGAGGACGAGGTGCGGGCGGCGCCGGGCAAGCGCGTCACCGTCGACGTCACCGAGAACGACCTGATCGCCCGGGGCGACGCCGTGGACCTCGAGTACGAGGAGCTCAACGACAAGGCCGAGCTGGCCACGTGGAGGATCGACCGCCAGAACACCTACTTCTCCACCACCGTCCAGGCTCCCGACCGGGGCGTCCAGCACCTGACGTACGGCATCACCAACGGCCTCTTCGACCCTTCGCGTGCGTCCGTGACCGTCGTGCCGACGCCCGGTCACAAGAACCCCCCGATCGCGGTCGACGACGTGGCGAAGCCCAGGCCCGACGAGGCCACGACCCTCGTCGACGTCACGGCCAACGACCGGGACATCGACGGCGACCGGTCGCAGCTGAAGGTCACCGACGTGCTCTCGCCCGAGGGCAGCGTCGAGGGCAACCAGGTGCGGGTGCGTGTCCTGGACCACCCCCACACCGTCCCGTACGTCATCACTGACGAGGACGGCCAGAAGGCGATGGCCCTGGTCTACGTGCCGACCGGCAGCGACGGGGCCCCCTTCGTGGTCAGCGGCGCGCTCATCGAGATGGACAAGGACTCCAGCAAGGGCGTCAAGCTCGCGGACTACGTGAAGTCGCCGCGTGCCCGGGTCGTCGGCATCACCACCCGCGAGACGATCAGCGCCTCCCCGCGCGAGCACCTCACCGCGGAGGCCGACGGCAAGGACGGCCTCACCCTCACCTCTGCCAACGGATACGTCGGGCCGGCCGCGGTCATGCTCGAGGTCAGCGACCAGGAGACCTTGGACCAGAAGGACTTCCGGACGGCCTACGTCTCCATCCCGGTCCAGATCGGCCCCAAGGTGCCGCTGCTGCGGTGCCCCGACTACGCCGTGACGGTCAACGCGGCCGGCCGGGCCCGGGACATCGACATCCCGACCCTCTGTCACGCTTGGCTGCCGCCGGGGATGACCCTAGACGACGTGGCCTTCGACGCCCGCTGGGAGCCCGAGCCCGAGGGTGTCGAGCTGCGGCAGTCCGGTGCCGGCCAGCGCACGGTGTCGGTCAGCGCGGGACGCGACGCGCCCACGAGCACGAACGGGCGCATCCGGATCCAGGCCCGCGGCGCCGACGAGGTCTCGCACATCAGGGTCTCGGTCATCGGCCTGGAGGGCGACGCGGCGGCGGTCTCGACGAACGGCGACAACCCCGCCTCGGTCGGCCCACCGCGCATGCGGCCCTTCTCGGTGACCGGCCTCAAGGCCGGCTCGTCGCAGACGATCAGCCTCCGCGGCTACCTCGACTCACCGCTGGAGAAGCCGGCCTGCTCCATCGACTCCGCGACCGTGACTTCGGGCAAGGGCCTGAGCGTCAGCCGCAGCGGCTGCAACCTGACGGTCACCGCCTCGGGGGAGGCCAGCGGTCGCGGCACCGTCGACGTCGCGGTCTCCGACGCACCGGGGCGCAGCGCGCCCGGTCGCGGCACGGTCGAGATGCTCGGCAAGCCGGGGGCGCCGACCTCGGTGGTCGCCGTGGCCGACCGGGTCAACGGCGGCACCGCCAGGGTGCGCTGGGTCCCGCCCGCTTACGACGGCGGCAGCCCGATCACGGCCTACACCGTCACCTGGCGTGGCGCCCAGAGCGGAGAGCGACGCTGCACCGCCTCGCCGTGCACCATCGACGGGCTCCAGGACGGCAAGGACTACTGGTTCCGCGTCGGCGCCACCAACGCCGTCGGCGAGGGTCCGGCCAGCCCTGAGTACGGCCCCGTCCAGCCCGACACGCTCCCGAACCCGGTCACCGGGGTGCGGATGACCGGGCGGGGCGACGGGCGGCTGGACATCGCCTGGGACAAGCCGGCACCCAAGGGCAGCGAGATCAAGAGCTACACCGTGCGGGTGACCGACACGGCCGACGGGAGCGTCAAGCAGCAGGACGTCCCCGCCCCCACGCTGCGGGCCACCGTGTCCGGGCTGACCAACAACCACCAGCAGCGCGTGCAGGTCCAGGCGAGGAACTCCCTCGGCCCCGGGCCGTTCGGCCCTGCGGTGACGATGCAGTCGGCCGGGACGCCTCCGGCCGTCGGCAAGCCCACGCTCAGCCCGCGCGGCCCGGGTGCGGCGCAGTCGTCCGAGGCGCTCAAGGTGAGCTGGGGCTCGGTGTCGCCCAACGGGCCCGACCTGACGACGTACACGGTCTACCGCAGGGTCGACGGCGGGGCCTGGTCGCAGCGCACGACCACCTCGCCCGACACGCGCACGTTCACCGACACCATCCCCTACGACGGCCGCACCTACTCCTATGTCGTCACGGCGACGAACGGCGCAGGCAAGGAGTCGCCCAAGAGCAACGCCGCGTCCTTCCGCTCGGTGGCGCCGCCGGTGCAGCCGAGCGCCCCGAGCGTGTCGACACCGTCGAGCAACAAGGGCGCCTCGGTCCGGGTCGCCCTGAAGGACTCGCGCGGCAGCGGTTACGTCCGGCTCGAGTGGCAGACGAATGCCGGGTCCGGCGGGTTCGTCTCGTGTGGCTGCGCCGAGAACGCCACCAAGGCCTTCCCGGTCACCGGCCTCGGCACCAGCCAGCAGCGTCTGCAGGTCCGGGCCTACAACGGGGTCAGCTGGTCGCCGTGGTCGGACTTCAGCAACAGCTACCAGCCGTACGGCGACACCCCCACGCCGACGAACCTGCGCGGCTCGCGCAGCGGGAACGACGTCACCTGGGACTGGAACCTGCCCACCAACGGCCGGCCGATCACCAGGGTCCAGGTCGACGGGTCCGTCAACGCCACCTACAACTCCGCCAGGACCTCCGTGTCGCTGCCGAACCGCGGACCCGGGACCTACCGGCTCCGGGTCAAGGCGTTCTCGGCCGCGGGCGGGTCCGGGTGGACGGGTTATGCCTCGGTGACCATCCCGCCGCCCAACCCGGACGTCTACAACCTCCGCAAGAGCGGGAACCGGTACGTCGACCCGAGCGGCCAGGGCTCGTGCTCGTACTCCCCGGGCTGCTACAAGGTCGTGTTCAACATCCGCGACTTCCCGGCCAACACCAGCTGGCAGGTGAACTGTCGCTCCGACGCGACGGGCTGGCGGACCTCGTCGTCCCCGCTGGTCGTCAACGGCTCCGGCAACGGGTACTCGTGGTCCGGCAGCTGCCTCTACGGCAACAACGTCGGCAACGTGACCGTCCGGCTCGACCGCGGCGGGCAGAGCGTGAGCGGGTCGATGTTCTGGTCATGACCCGCCACCGCGCCTCCCGCCACCACCAGCCGGCCGACCGGCATACCCCATCACCAGACCTGGACCCCGCACCCACGAGAGAGAGCACGCAGCCATGACCGTCACCTCCGACCAGGCCCAGTGGTTCGCCCAGGCGTTCAACCAGATGGTCGCCAACGTCGACCAGGCCGTGCTGGGCAAGCAGCACGTCATCCGCCTGGCGCTGACCTGCATGCTCTCCGAGGGCCACCTGCTCCTCGAGGACTTCCCGGGCACCGGGAAGACCCAGCTCGCGCGGGCGATGGCGAGCACGGTGCAGGGCACCAACAGCCGAGTCCAGTTCACGCCCGACCTGCTCCCGAGCGACGTCACCGGCGTGACGATCTACGACCCCTCGAAGTCGACCTTCGACTTCCACCCGGGCCCGATCTTCGCCAACATCGTCCTCGCCGACGAGATCAACCGCGCCTCGCCGAAGACCCAGTCGGCGCTGCTCGAGGTCATGGAGGAGGGCCGGGTCACCGTCGACGGCGTCCCGCACGAGGTGGGCGACCCGTTCATGGTCATCGCGACCCAGAACCCGATCGAGCAGGCCGGCACCTACCGGCTGCCCGAGGCCCAGCTGGACCGCTTCCTCATGAAGACCTCCCTCGGCTACCCCGACCACGAGGCGACGGTCGCGGTGCTGGCCGACGCCAAGACCCGCGACCGCACCAAGGCCCTGCAGCCCGTGGTGACCTCGAACGTCGTCTCCGACATGGCCGCGCTCGCGGACGAGATCCACGTCGACCCGGCCATCCTCGCCTACGTCTCGCGCATCGCCGAGGAGTCCCGCCGCCACGTCAGCCTCAAGCTGGGCCTGTCGATGCGCGGTTGCCTGGCGTTCGTGCGCTGCGCCAAGACCTGGGCGGCCAGCCAGGGGCGGACCCACGTGATCCCCGACGACGTCAAGCTGCTCGCGAACCCGGTGCTGTGCCACCGCCTGCTGCTGACCGCTGAGGCGCAGTTCGCGAACATCACCGTCGACCAGGTCATCAACCAGATCCTCGCCGAGGTCGCTCCCCCCGCCGAGCGAGTCGCCTGAGCATGAGCGCCCCCACCCCCACCGCCGAGCAGACGACGCGGCGAGCCGACCTCAAGGGTGCTGCCTCGCGCCGCTCGCCGGGTCGCGGCCGTATGCCGTCGCTGCCCACCATCAGCGTGCCCCGGCCCCGGCTGCCGCAGCCGGTCCGGGACACGGGTGGACGGCTCGGTGGTTCGCTGGGTCCCCGGTGGCAGCGCCTGCGCGAGGGGGCCGCGCCGGTGCTGGGCCCGGTGTCGGGGTTCCTGCGCTGGATCTCCCCGCTGGGCTGGGCGGTGCTGGCGCTCGGCGTGACCGGGTGGGTGGTCGGGGCGGAGCTGGGGTGGGCCGAGTGGCTCATGATCGGCGCCGCGAGCCTGGCGCTCCTCGGCTGCTGCCTGCTGCTGGCGGTCGGTCGGGCCAACGTGTCCATCCGCACGGCCGTCGACCCGGTGCGCGTGACGGTCGGCGAGCCCGCAACGGGCCGGATCGAGGTGACCAACCGGTCCCGTCGCGGGATGCTGCCGCTGCTCGTCGAGCTGCCGGTGGGCGTCTCGGCAGCCCGGTTCACCCTCCCGACGCTGGGCGCCGGAAAGGCCCACGAGGAGCTCTTCGTCGTGCCCACCAGCCGTCGCGGCGTGATCCCCGTCGGCCCTGCGAAGACGGTGCAGGGCGACCCCCTCGGCCTGGTCCGGCGCACGGTGCGCTGGACCGAGGTGACCGAGCTGTTCGTCCACCCGCGGACCATCTCGCTCGAGAGCATCGGGGCGGGGCTGCTGCGCGACCTCGAGGGCGAGACGACGCAGGACCTCTCGATGTCCGACCTGGCCTTCCACGCGCTGCGGGAGTACCAGCCCGGCGACGACCGCCGCTACATCCACTGGCGCTCCTCGGCGAAGGCGGGCCGCCTCCTCGTGCGCCAGTTCCTCGACACCCGGCGCTCCCACCTCACGATGGTGATCGACGCAGACCCGGCGTCCTACTCCGACGGCGAGGACGACGTCGAGACCGGCATCTCGGCGGCGGCCTCCCTCGCCGTGCGGGCGATCATGGACGAGCAGGACACCACCGTCGTCTCCCGCCGTGAGAAGGCATCCCGCACCACGGGCTCGCTCACCCTCGACGCGCTCGCCCGGGTCGAGCTCGGCCCGCAGGACCTGTTCGCGCTGACCGGCGAGGCGTTCGCCCTCGCTCCGGACACGTCGATCGCCTTCCTCATCACCGGTGCCCACCGACCCTTCATCGAGGTCCAGAGGGCCCTCGGCCAGTTCGAGACGGAGGTCCACAAGGTCGTGCTGACCGTCGACGCGAGGGAGCGGGTGGGCGTCAAGCACGTGGCCGGCCTGACCCTGCTCACCATCCGGGAGCTCGACGACCTGCGGGCCGTGCTCGTGAGCGGGCTGATGACGTGAGCGCCTCCAGCACACCGCTCGCCCCGCCGCGCGCGAGCATGCTCCGGACCCAGCCGACCGCGCGCGACCGGATGCGCGGCGGCCTGGGCGCCCTCGTGCCCACACGCCACGACCTCGTCGACCTCGGCTTCGCGGCCGCTCTCGTGGGCGTCGCCCTGGTGGGTTTCCGCACCGGGTTCTTCGGCTGGGAGTGGGTCGTCGCCGCGGGCGGAGGGCTCCTCCTCGGCCTGGCGATCGCCCACGTCACCACGGCGTTCCGCCTCCCGGCGGTCGTGGGTCTGGTGGGGGCCGCCGCCGCCTACTTCCTCGTGGGCGGCCCGCTCGCCGTCCGCGGTGACCTCATCGCAGGGGTCGTCCCGAGCGGCCAGACGTTCCAGGACCTCGCCCACACCCTGGTCCACGGGTGGAAGCGGCTCGTCACCATGCTTCCCCCGGTCGACGCCATCGGCCCGCTGCTGGCCCTGCCGCTCATCGTGGGTCTCCTCGGCGGTGCGGTCACCTACGCGGTGGCCCGTCGGTGGTCCAGCCCGTATGCCGTGGCGTTGGCGCCGCTGGCGCTGCTCGGGCTGGGGATCGTGCTGGGCACGCTCGAGCCGGCCGGGCTGCTGGTGCAGGGCGCCGTCTTCGCACTGCTGGTGATCGGCTGGATGGTCGTGCGGGCGTCGCGGAACCGTCCGCCCCTGCAGAACGGCGCCGGTCGGAGCGCCCGGGCCGGCATCGCGGTGGCCCTGCTCGCCGCGGCCGGGCTCGCCGGCTACGCGGCCGGGCCGCTGCTGCCGGGCGCCGACGAGGACGCGCGGGTGGTGGCCCGGGCTGCCGTGACACCGCCCTTCGACGTCGCCGCGTTCCCGAGTCCCCTCGCCGGTTTCCGCCGGTACACCGAGCCCAACGTGGCGAACCTGTGGGAACAGGAGCTGCTGCGCGTGGAGGGCCTCCCGGAGGGCACCCCGCTGCGCTTCGCCACGCTCGACGCCTACGACGGTGCCGTGTGGGGCGCGTCCAACCGGGCCAACAACGGTGCCCAGCAGCCGGGCGCTGCCTTCCAGCAGGTGGGCTCCCGCGTGGCCGTGCGCGGTGACGGGCAGCCCGCGCGAGCCCGGATCACCGTCCCCGAGGGCGGCTACCGGGACGTCTGGCTGCCCACGGCCGGCACCGTCGCGGGTGTCGCCTTCGACGGTCGCCGTGCCGAGGACCTCGCCTCTCGGCTGTGGCTCAACGTCGACACCGGCACCGCGATCGTCCCGGACCGGCTCGCCGCAGGTGACTCCTACACCCTCGACGTGCTGCTCCCGGAGGTGCCGGAGCAGCTCCCCGAGTCGCTCACCACCGACTCCGGCTCCCTCACGGACAGCGTCGACCTCGGCTTCCTCGATGCCAAGGTCGACGCCTGGACCGGCGAGGCAGGTGACCCCTGGAGCCAGCTCCTCGCCGTGGCCCGCACCATGCAGTCCGACGGCACCTACACCGACGGCGGGGAGCCCAACAGCCAGGAGCGCAACTACCTTCCGGGCCACAGCCGGGGCCGGCTCGGCCGCTTCGTCGGCACGACCCAGCTCGCCGGCAACGACGAGCAGTACGCCGCGACGCTGGCCCTGGTCGCCAACCGGCTCGGGGTGCCCGCACGCGTCGTGATGGGCGCCATCACACCCGGCGACGGAGTGGTCGAGGGGAAGGACGTCCACGCCTGGGTCGAGGTGCGGGACACGACGGGCACGTGGGTGCCCCTGCTGCCCCGTGACTTCATGCCCGACCGCAACAAGCAGCCGAACCCGCTGCAGTCCAAGAGCGAGCAGCAGAAGGTGGGGGCGCTCGTCCCGCCGCCCGCCGGCGTGAACCCGCCGAGCGTGCTGCAGGGCCCGGACCAGGCGCAGAACGCCACGAACCTGAAGAAGCCGCCGAAGAAGCTCTTCGACCCCGCGGCGTGGCCGTGGTGGCTGCGGGTCCTCGTCTTCTACGTCCTCCTGCCGGCGGCCGCGCTGTTGGCCCTCTACTGGGTGATCCGCGGGCTCAAGGCCTGGCGTCGGCGTCGCCACGCGACCCGCGGACCGACCACGGCGCGGATCGCCTGGGCCTGGGCCGACCTGATGGCGGCAGCCCGCTCCTACGGACACGCCCCGCCGCGCCGGGCCACCCGGCTGGAGCAGGCCCACGCCCTCGGCGGGCGGGCCGGCACCCACGCCCTCGCCGCCGCCGCGAACGCCCACGTGTTCGGCCCCGGCGAGCCGACCCCGGACGACGCCCAGGAGTACTGGGACTCGACCAACGTGGCCCGCGGTCGCCTCCGCTCGGACGCCGACCAGTGGCGCCGCCTGCGGGCCGACCTCGACCTGCGGCCGCTGTTCGCCAGGGGCCCGGCCCGCCCGGGCCCGACCCGAGCCACCCGCACCCTGCGGCTGACCCGAAGGGCAACTGCCTCGTGAAGCTGAAGTTCACGCTCCGCTCGGGCGAGGTCGACACCGACCTCGCGGCCACGGTCGACGGGACAACCACGGTCGGCCAGCTCGCCGAGTACCTCCTGCTCGCCGACCCCGCCCGGGCCGGCAGCCCCGCACCGGAGGGGCTGCACGACCTGACCCTCTCCCTCGTCGACGAGGACTACCGCGCGCTCGACGGCCGGGCCACCCTCGCGGAGGCGGGACTGCGCTCGGGCGCCCACGTCGCGGTCACCCGCCGCTCGGGCGGCTACGCCGACCGTTCCCGAGAGGTCGCCACCGCCCTCGTGACGGCGGGCCCCGACGCCGGCCGCCAGGTGCCCCTGAGTCCCGGCACGGCATACATCGGCCGCGGACGCGGCTGCGAGGTGCAGGTGGGCGACGCGTCGGTCTCGCGGCGCCACGCCAAGCTGCTCGTCACCGACGTCGCCGAGGTCATCGACCTCGGGTCCTCCAACGGCGTCATCATCGGCGGCGAGCAGGTCGACCGCGCCCTGCTCAAGAGCGGCGACCGCTTCCAGCTCGGCGAGACCGAGATCGAGATCCGGATGCTGGCCGGGTCGACCGGCCTGGTCGCCTCGCGCGGTGTCACCCAGCCGTTCTCGCGCTCGCCGCGCATCGCCCCGCTCTACCGGGGCCGCGAGTGGCCGGTGCCGGAGCTGCCGGAGCGGCCCAAGCCGGAGCGGATGCCCTGGCTGAGCGCCTTCGCGCCGGCCCTCTTCGGCGTCGTCATGGCCGTCGCGCTCGACAACCTGCTGTTCCTGCTGTTCATCATGCTCAGCCCGGTGATGCTCTTCGCGCACTACTTCGAGTCCCGGCGGCACGCACGCCAGGACTACGAGGAGGCGATGGAGCACTTCCGCGAGGACCTCGACACGATGGTCGACGCGCTGCGCGAGGAGCAGGCCCGCGAGGTCGAGGGACGTCTCGCGGAGCACCCGTCGTCGGCGACCGCGAGCGAGGCGGTCGTCCAGGGCTCACCGCTGATGTGGACCCGACGACCGTCCGACCCCGGTTTCCTGGAGTTCCGCCTGGGCCTGGGCAGCATGCCCTCGCGCAACCTCATGACGATGCCCCAGCTCGGCCGCTCCCGCGCGGAGGCCTGGCTCGAGGCGTCCCGGGCCATCGACGGTCTCGGCCACGTCGAGGACGTCCCGGTCACCGCCGTGCCCCTGCGGTCAGGCGCCCTGGGCGTCTCGGGGCCGCGCGCCCGCTCGCTCGAGGCGGCTCGCGCCGTGGTCATGCAGGCCGTCGGGCTGCACTCCCCGGCCGACCTCGTCCTCACCGCCTTCGCCTCACCCGCCTCGGCCCGCGACTGGGACTGGCTGAAGTGGGTTCCGCACACCGCCTCCCCGCACAGCCCGCTCGGGGCGCGCCACCTGGCCGGCAGCGGGCCGGCCTGTGTCTCCCTCCTCACCGAGCTCGAGGAGCTCATCGGCACCGGCCCCGAGGGATCCCCCGACGCAGCGGTGCCCGCCGAGGCGTCGCCGGCCCACCCGGCGGCCGGTGAGACCGGGAAGCCGCACACCCCGCCGGCCATGCCGGCCGACCGCCCCCTCGTCCTCGTGGTCGTCGAGGACGACGCCCCCGTCGAGCGCAGCCGGCTCGTGCAGCTCGCCGAGCGCGGCTGGAGCAAGGGCGTCGTCGTCCTGTGGGTCGCACCCTCGACGCCGCTGCTTCCCGCCGCCTGCCGCACGTTCGTCGAGCTCGGGCCCGACCCGGCCGAGGACACCGTGGGCTACGTCGGCGAGGCCGTGGTCCGCACGCCGGTGGCCACCGACACCGTGCCGACCCAGCTCGTCGACGCCGCCGCCCGCCGGATGGCGCCGATGGTCGACTCGGGTGTGCCGGTCGAGGACGACAGCGACCTGCCGCGCTCGGTCTCCTTCCTCACGCTCGTCGGCAGCGAGCTCGCCGACACCCCCGACGCCGTGATCGAGCGCTGGGGGGAGAGCCGCTCCATCCTCACCGGCCCGTATGCCGCCCAGGCACGGCAGCGCGCCAAGCCGGGCAACCTGCGGGCCGTGGTCGGGCAGTCCGCCCAGGGCGCCTTCTCCATCGACCTGCGTGCCGACGGCCCGCACGCCCTCGTGGGCGGGACGACCGGAGCCGGCAAGTCCGAGCTGCTCCAGGCCTGGATCCTCGGCATGGCCGTCGCCCACTCGCCGCAGCGGCTCACCTTCCTCCTCGTCGACTACAAGGGTGGCTCGGCCTTCCGGGACTGCGTCAACCTGCCGCACACGGTCGGCCTGGTCACCGACCTCTCCCCGCACCTCGTCCGCCGTGCGCTGGCGTCGTTGTCCGCGGAGCTGCGCCACCGCGAGCACATCCTCGCCAAGTACAAGGCGAAGGACCTCGTCGAGCTCGAGCGCCGGGGCGAGGTCGCCGCCCCGCCGAGCCTCGTCATCGTCGTCGACGAGTTCGCCGCCCTCGTGCAGGAGGTTCCGGAGTTCGTCGACGGCGTCGTCAACGTGGCGCAGCGCGGCCGCTCGCTCGGCCTGCACCTCATCCTCGCGACGCAGCGTCCTGCCGGCGTCATCAAGGACAACCTGCGCGCCAACACCAACCTGCGCATGGCCCTGCGGATGGCGGACGAGGCGGACAGCGAGGACGTGCTCGGGACCACCGCCGCCGCCTACTTCGACCCGGCCCTGCCGGGCCGAGCGGTGTCCAAGTCCGGACCGGGTCGCCTCACCCCCTTCCAGACCGGGTATGCCGGTGGCTGGACCTCCGATGAGGCGCCCCCACCCGAGCTGCACGTCGAGACGCTCGGGTTCGGCGCCGGCACGCCGTGGGAGCTCCCCGTCCCGGAGGAGCACCACGACGCCCCCGACCTCGGGCCCACCGACATCCAGCGCATCGTCAAGCAGATCGACGCGGCGCACCTCACCGCGGAGCTGCCGATCCCGCGCAAGCCCTGGCTCCCCGAGATGGCGCCGGTCTACGAGCTGGCCGAGCTGCCCACGGCACGCCGCGACGACGAGCTGGTCTTCGGGGTGAGCGACGACCCGGACACCCAGACCCAGCCCGCGATCAGCTTCCGCCCGGACATCGAGGGGAACCTCGCGGTCTACGGCGCCAGCGGCTCCGGCAAGAGCGCCTTCCTGCGGTCGATCGCCGTGGCGGCGGGCTTCACGGTCCGTGGCGGGCCGTGCCACGTCTACGGCCTGGACTTCGGCAACCGCGGTCTGGCCATGCTCGAGGGTCTGCCCCACGTCGGCAGCATCATCTACGGCGGCGACCACGAGCGGCTGGTCCGACTGCTGACCATGCTGCGCGAGACCATCGACGACCGAGCCCTGCGCTACTCCCAGCACAGCGCCGCGACCATCACCGACTACCGCAGGCTCGCCGGGCGCCCCGACGAGCCCCGCATCCTGGTGCTCGTCGACGGCCTGGCCGCCTTCGCCCAGGCCTACGACCACGGCCCGGGCCAGAAGTGGATCGACGAGCTCACCTCGATCGCCGCGGACGGCCGCCCGGTCGGTGTGCACCTCGTCGTCACCGTCGACCAGCGCAGCGGCATGTGGGGTGCACTGTCGTCGGCGGTCCAGCAGCGCATCGTCCTGAGGATGGCCTCCGTCGACGACTACCTCAGCCTCGACGTGCCGTCGGACATCCTCAGCCTCTCCTCGCCCCCGGGCCGCGCGATCGTGCACGGCCGGGAGGTGCAGATCGCCGTCCTCGGCGGGTCGGCCGAGGGCACGGCGCAGGCTCGCGCCATCACCGCCTTCGGTGATGCCGTGCGCCGGGCCGGCGGGTCCCAGGCGCCGGCGATCCGATCCCTGCCGGAGCGGGTCGACCTCGCCGACCTGCCGTCGACCGACGCGCAGGGCCGGCCGGTGGTCGGCTTGTCGTCGACCACGCTGCGGCCGGTCGGGTTCGCCCTGCGCGGTGCCCACATGGTGCTGGGGCCCTCGGGCAGTGGCCGCACGACGACGGTGCAGACCATGGTGCAGGCCGCGCTGCGCGCCAGGCCGGGGATGCGGGCGTGGCTGTTCAGCCCGCGCAAGTCCGCGCTGACCCGCGCCGACGGGCTGTGGGCCGGCGTGGCCGTCGGCGCGACCGCGTGCGAGGAGGCCGCGGAGCGGCTGCGCCCCCAGGTCGACGAGGCAGGGGACGACGGCGCGTCGATGCTCGTCGTCATCGAGCGGACGCAGGACCTCGACAACAGCGGCTGCGAGGACGCCCTCGCCGACCTCGTCCGCGACCTGGTGAACTCGGAACAGGTCGTGGTCGCCGAGGCCGACTCGTCGTTCTTCAACTCCAGCTACGGCCTGGCCGGGGTGTTCCGCGGTGGCCGCTCGGGGATCTCGCTGCAGCCGAACGGCGATGACTCGCAGGCCTTCTCGGTCGACTACCGCGGCGTCAGCGCGGAGCAGGTGCTGGAGGGGCGGGGCTACCTCGTCACCCGCGGCACGCCAGAGCTCATTCAGGTGGCAATGCCAGTTCCGTTGCCGGGCAACGGGTCTGGGCATCCACGGATGGGGGACCGCATCCCGGAGCACACGGGGTAGCGGGGCAGGGGAGTGCTCCCCATTGTCGTCTCAGGGGGCCGCTCGTAGGTTGTTCACATCAAGGGAACCAGATGCGTGAGAACGCGTCCGAGAGAAAGCAGGGAAACGATGGCTGGACTGAACCCGGCGGTGTGCCGAGCACAGGCCGAGGTCCTGGAGAACCAGGCGCAGAAGATCAAGTCGATCCGGGCCAACATCGACGGCCTGGTCGAGGAGCTCAAGCAGCACTGGTGGGGGCCGGACTCGAAGCAGTTCGCGCAGCAGTGGGAGGGCTCGCACAAGGCGGAGCTGACCAAGGTGCACACCCAGCTGCAGAAGGTCGTCCAGGACGTGCGCCAGAACATCAAGCAGCAGGAGAGCGCGTCGGGTCACTGACCCAGCGTTCCCACCAGCTCGCACCTGCAGGACCCACACAGACTCGTTCGACCAAGCAGAGGAGAAAGACATGTTGGCACCCGGAGAGGGCGGCGGCAGCGGCCAGTACACCCACGGCATGGACGTCGCGAAGGTCGAGGACATCCTGACCCGGCTCGCGAAGGCCAAGAAGGACCTTGCCGAGGTCCAGACCAAGGCGGACGGCGCAGCCCGCAAGCTGGGGTCGAACTGGGGCGGCCCGGACGCCTCGCAGTTCCAGGCCGAGTGGCCCAAGCACTCCAACCAGATCGACAGCGCCGTGCGGTCGCTCGAGACCATGGAGAAGGCCGCCCGCAAGGACGTCCAGGAGCAGCGCCAGGCCTCCAAGGCCTGAGCGGCACCCAAGGGGCACAAGGGTGGGCGGGGCCGCTGACAGCGGGCCCGCCCACCGGCCGGCTGGCAGAGCCCAGCCGGCCCCGCAGAGCTGAGCGAGACGAGGGAGAGGAGGAGCCATGGCCGAACCGCAGGGGGGGAAGTACACCCACGGCATGGACGTGGAGCGGGTGCGCGACATCGCGTCCCGCCTGGGCCAGGCCCAGCGGGAGCTGAGCGCCGCCAGGAACGCGTCGGATGACGCCGTGCGGCTGCTGAGGGAACAGTGGTCCGGCGAGGACAGCGCGGCGTTCGCCAAGCGGTGGCCCCACCTCCAGGGGGTGCTCGACACCCAGGTCGGCGAGCTGAAGAGCCTCGTCCGTGCGCTGCAGACGCACGTCACCGACCAGGAGCGGGCGTCCGGCATCCGAGGTGGCGGCGGGGGCCAGGACGGCCAGGACGGCCCCGGCGGCCCCGGCGGCCCGAAGGCCCCCGACGGTCTCGGACGCGGCGGCCCTCGCCAGCCCGACCTCGACGGCCCCGGCCTCGAGGGCCAGGACACGCCGAACCGGACCGAGGAGACCACCGACACCTCACCGCGGCACCGAGACAACAGCAACACCACCCGCACCGACAGCGAGACCCGCTACACGAGCGACGACGGCCTGGCGCGCGAGCGCGGTCACCGGTGGGAGACCACCTGGACCAGGACCGACGCGGATGGCGACGGCACCCCGGACTCCATCGAGGACAACGACGGCGACGGCACCCCGGACAGCCAGGAGGGCGAGCACCGGGCCGAGCAGCGGGGCCCCACCACCGAGGTGAAGGGCATCCTCTGGGAGGACGAGAAGGAGCTGTGGGAGGCGTCCTACTCCAGCCACACCCTGGGTGACGAGAAGGGCAACCACGCCAAGGTCGACTTCCTGTCCACCGAGGGCAAGGCCGAGGGGGAGGTGTCCATCGGCCGCGACGGCCTGGCCGCGGCCGGGACCGTCACCGCGGCGGCCTACCTCGCCCACGCCAGCGGCCAGTACTCCACGAGCTTCGGCACCCAGGCCAAGGGCGAGGCCTACGTCGGCGGCGAGGCCAACGCCAACGCCGGGGTCTCGCTCGGCACCGACGGGCTGAAGGCCAGTGCCGGCGGCGAGGCCTTCGTCGGCGGCAAGGCCGAGGCCCAGATCGCCCAGGACCTCGGGCCGGTCGACGTCGGCGTCGGTGGCGAGATCTCCTACGGAGTCGGCGTCCACGCCGAGGGCGACGTGGCCTTCTCGACCGACGAGGTGGGTGTCTCGCTCGACATCGGCGCCACCCTCGGCATCGGCGGCGGCGTGTCCGTCGACGTCGGCTTCGACCCCACCTTCTGGAACTGACCGGCAAGCGGAAAGGCCTGACAGATGAGCACCCTGACATTCCCCAGCGAGCGCTTCCCGGCACCCCCGTCCGTGAGCCTGGACATCCCGGAGGACTGGGAGCCGGTGTCGGTGCCCGCGGTGGCGCTCGCCGCCCGCGAGACCGGCGAGCACACCGAGTTCACGCCCAACGTGATCGTGCGAGTCGGCACCCGGCCCGGGCTCGACCAGCCGGCCGACGCCCTGATGGAGCTCGCCGGATCGCTCGAGGGGCGTCCCAACGCCACGATCGGGACCCCGGAGCCGGTCGAGGTCGGCGGCACGTCGTTCCACCGCTGCGAGGTGTCGTGGTCCGAC
Organism: Pedococcus sp.; assembly: GCF_036554925.1. NCBI lineage: Bacteria > Bacillati > Actinomycetota > Actinomycetes > Micrococcales > Intrasporangiaceae > Pedococcus > Pedococcus sp. Next base: position 2,830 of record NZ_DATBMI010000019.1, on the reverse strand, counting down.
CCGCGCGGCGTGGCGATCACCCAGGTGCACCTCTTCGCGGGCCTGCCCCGGGAGGACGGCCTGCAGGACTTCGTCCACGTGACCGGGTCGGTGGGCGGCTCGTCGGCCGAGGCCGACCTCCCCCAGGTGGAGAAGATCCTCGACTCGGTCAGCGTCACCCGCTAGTCGGCCCACGCCGTCGCACCGGGCACGGACAGCGGTATGCCGCCCGCTCGAGGCGAGCGGGCGGCATACCGGACGTGCTGGGAGGCGCTGGTCAGCGCTCCTCGGTGCCGGCGATGAAGGCCTCGAGCCTCGCGCGGCCCTCGGTGTCCTCGCGCTGCACGGGCGGGGACTTCATCAGGTAGGACGAGGCGGAGATCAGGGCGCCGCCGATGCCGCGGTCCTTGGCGATCTTCGCCGCCCGGATGGCGTCGATGATGATGCCGGCCGAGTTGGGGGAGTCCCAGACCTCGAGCTTGTACTCGAGGTTCAGCGGCACGTCGCCGAAGGCGCGACCCTCGAGGCGGACGTACGCCCACTTGCGGTCGTCGAGCCACGCGACGTAGTCGGACGGGCCGATGTGGACGTTCCTCTCGCCCAGCTCGTGCTCGAGGTTGGAGGTGACGGCCTGGGTCTTCGAGATCTTCTTGGACTCGAGGCGGTCGCGCTCGAGCATGTTCTTGAAGTCCATGTTGCCGCCGACGTTCAGCTGGTACGTGCGGTCGAGCTGCACTCCGCGGTCCTCGAACAGCTTGGCCATCACGCGGTGGGTGATGGTCGCGCCGACCTGGGACTTGATGTCGTCGCCGATGATCGGCACACCGGCGGCCTCGAACTTCGCGGCCCACTCGGGGTCGGAGGCGATGAAGACGGGCAGGGCGTTGACGAAGGCCACGCCCGCGTCGATGGCGCACTGCGCGTAGTACTTGTCGGCCTCCTCCGAGCCCACGGGCAGGTAGGAGACGAGGACGTCGACCCGGGCGTCCTTGAGGGCCTGCACGATGTCGACCGGCTCGGCGGAGGACTCCTCGATGGTGAGGCGGTAGTACTTGCCCAGGCCGTCCTTGGTGTGGCCGCGCTGGACGGTCACACCGGTGGTGGGCACGTCGGCGATCTTGATGGTGTTGTTCTCCGAGGAGTTGATCGCCTCGGCGAGGTCCTTGCCGACCTTCTTGTCGTCGACGTCGAACGCAGCGACGAACTCGACGTCCTTGACGTGGTACTCGCCGAACTGGACGTGCATCAGACCAGGGACGGTGCCCGACGGGTCAGCGTCCTTGTAGTACTCGACTCCCTGCACCAGCGAGCTGGCGCAGTTGCCGACGCCAACGATGGCGACGCGCACGGATCCCATGGTGGTTCTCCTTCATTCCTGTGGGGTGTCGGGTGGTGTCCCCGTGGTGGTGGTGCCAGCGCTCGCTCCCCGCTGGGGGAGGTTGCGCTCGGCGCTGATGAGCTCGGTGAGCCAGCGGACCTCGCGCTCGGTGGAGTCGAGGCCGTGGCGTTGGAGCTCGGCGGTGTAGGCATCGAGGCGCTCACGGCTCTTGGCCGCCGTCGCGCGGATGTTCGCGAGGCGCTCCTCGAGCCGGCTGCGGCGGCCCTCGAGGATGCGCAGGCGGACCTCGGCCTCGGTGCGGGCGAAGAAGGCGAAGCGGACGTCGAAGGTGTCGTCCTCCCACGCCGTCGGGCCGGCGGCCTTGGCCAGCTCCTGGAAGCGCTCCTTGCCCTCGGCCGTCAGCTCGTAGACGATGCGCGCCCGTTTGCTGCCGGCGGTGCCGGTGCCGGGCGCGTCGGGCCCGGTCGCCTCGGTGATCCAGCCCTTCTCGAGCAGGGCACGCAGGCAGGGGTAGAGGGTGCCGTAGGAGAGAGCCCGGAAGGCACCCAGAGCGGCGTTGAGCCGCTTGCGCAGCTCGTAGCCGTGCATCGGCGACTCGTGGAGGAGGCCGAGCACCGCGAACTCGAGCAGTTCGGTGCGACGAGCGCTCATGCGGGCCTCCTCTCAGGGTCGAGCTGGTGAGGTGACAAACTCGGGCTTTGTCACCTCGCGACCATAACACCGATATATCGGTTCGATACATAGTCTGAGCCGACCAATTTCGACGGAGGGTCCGCCGGCCCGGGCCTCGCGGGGTGATGACGCAGGTCACAGGCGCCTGCGTGGGGGATCGGTCGTTTTAGCACTTTCGCCGTCTCCGGTCATACTTGGGGGCGGTCGTCGCCCGGCGACGGCCAGCCTGTATGCCGATCGAGAAGGTTTGATGAGCGCCCCACGTCCCACGACGCGTGCCCAGGCCAAGGCCCGGCAGGCGCGAGCCAGCAACGCCAAGAAGAAGCCCAACGCCAACGCCCGGCTCTGGGGCAAGCGCCTCGGGTTGGCGGCGCTCGGTGCCGGCCTGCTCGGTGTCCTCGGCTTCTTCGTCGCGTACGCCATGACCGATGTGCCCGAGCCCAACGACCTCGCGGACGCGCAGGCGTCGATCATCTACTACGACGACGGCAAGACCGAGATGGACCGCATCAGCGAGGTCAACCGTGAGTCGGTGCCGCTGTCGAAGATCCCCAAGGCGGTCCAGCAGGCGCACCTCGCCGCCGAGGACCGCAACTTCTACGAGAACTCCGGCATCTCCCCGACCGGCATCGCCCGGGCCGTGTGGGTGGGCCTGCGCGGCGGGCAGACCCAGGGCGGCTCGACCATCACCCAGCAGTACGTCAAGAACTACTTCCTGACCCAGGACCAGACGCTGAGCCGCAAGGCCAAGGAGATCATGATCTCGATCAAGATCGCCAAGCAGAAGTCCAAGGACCAGATCCTCGAGGACTACCTCAACACCATCTACTACGGCCGCGG
>NZ_DATBMI010000142.1:0-11313 GCF_036554925.1 Pedococcus sp. | reverse complement strand
CGCCGCCCTCGACCGGCTGGCCGGCCGGACCGCCGGGGGTGGCCGGTGAGCTTCGTCCTCGGGCCCAACCGCTACGGCAAGGCGGAGACGCGCGTCGTGCGCGTCCGTCGGGACACCGCCCGGCACGAGGTCCGCGACCTCAACGTCAGCACCTCGCTGCGCGGTGACTTCACCGCCGCCCACGTCGAGGGCGACCAGTCCAACGTCCTCACCACCGACACGCAGAAGAACACCGCGTTCGCCTACGCCAAGAGGGTCGGGGTCTCCTCGCCCGAGGCCTACGCCCTGGCGCTCGGGGACCGGCTCCTCACGGCCGCCCCGGCGGCCACGGCCAGCCGGGTGCAGGTCGAGGAGTACGCGTGGGAGCGCGTCGAGGTGGACGGGACCGGCCACGACCACACGTTCGTGCGGCGCGGCGGCGAGGAGGTCCGCACCGCGGTCGTCGTGCGCGAGCGCGACGGGGAGCCCACGGTGGTCTCCGGGTTCACCGGGCTCGTCGTGATGAAGACGACCGGCTCGCAGTTCACCGGCTTCCTGCGCGAGGACTACACCACGCTGCAGGACGCCGAGGACCGCGTGCTCGCCACCTCGCTGACCGCTCGCTGGCGTCACGCCACCACCGACGGCCTCGACTGGGACGCGGCCCACGCCGCGGTCCGCCAGACGTGCCTGGCCGCCTTCGCCACGACCTACAGCCGGGCCCTGCAGGAGACGCTCTGGGCCATGGGGTCGGCCGTCCTCGAGGCGCACCCGCACGTCGCTGAGGTCGACTTCTCCGCGCCGAACCGGCACCACTTCGTCGTCGACCTGACGCCGTTCGGCCTCGAGAACCCCGGCGAGGTGTTCCACGCCGCCGACCGTCCCTACGGCCTGATCGAGGCGAGGGTGCAGCGCGAGGCGCACGAGTGCAGGGAGCACTTCGGTGAGCTCTGAGGCCGGCGTGGCGCGCCTCGACGCGCTGCCCCGCGAGGAGGCGGAGGCGCTGCTCACCACGTGCCTGCCCGTGCCGCGCTGGGTCTCCGCCGTCGCCGACGGCCGGCCGTATGCCGCGTGGCCGGCCCTCGAGTCCGCCGCCGCCCGTGCGGCCGCGCACCTCGACGACGAGGAGCTGGCCACCGCGCTCGCCGGCCACCCTCGCATCGGGGAGAAGGCCTCGAGCCCGGCGCACCAGGCGGGGCTGAGCCGCCGCGAGCAGGCCGGGGTGGACGCCGGCGACGCGGAGGTGGCGCGCGCGCTCGCTGCCGGCAACGCGGCATACGAGGCGCGCTTCGACCGGGTGTTCATCATCCGGGCGGCGGGGCGCGACGCGCCGGAGGTGCTCGCCGAGCTCGAGCGGCGGCTCGGCAACGACGACGCCACCGAGCGTGAGGAGACCATCGGGGCGCTGCGCGACATCGCGCTGCTCCGGCTCCGGCAGGCGGTGTCGTGATGGCCACCCTCAGCACGCACGTCCTCGACACCAGCCGCGGCCGCCCCGCAGAAGGGGTGCCGGTCACGCTGCTCTCGGCCACGGGCGAGGAGCTCGCCTCGGCCACCACCGACGCCGACGGGCGGGTCGGCTCGCTCGGGCCCGGCGACCTCCCGCCGGGCGTCTACCGGCTGCGCTTCGACACCGCCGCCTACCACCGGTCGCTGGGCGAGCAGGGCTTCTACCCCGAGGTGGTGGTGGCCTTCACGGTCGGCGACGACCGGCACCACCACGTGCCGCTGCTGCTCAACCCTTTCGGGTACTCGACCTACCGGGGCAGCTGAGTGGGCGCGGACGTCGTGGTGCGGGCCCGCCGCGCGGTCGTGGGCGAGCACGAGGTGGCCGCGACGGTCCACGTCGAGGGTGGGCGCATCACCGCGGTCGAGGCGTTCGACGCCGACGTGGGCGGGGCACCCGTGGTCGACCTCGCCGACGACGAGGTGCTGCTGCCCGCCCTGGTCGACACCCACGTGCACGTCAACGAGCCGGGCCGCACCGAGTGGGAGGGGTTCGCCAGCGCGACCCGAGCGGCCGCTGCCGGGGGCGTGGGCACCGTGGTCGACATGCCGCTCAACAGCCTTCCGCCCACCGTGACCGCCGAGGCCCTCGCGGCCAAGCGCGCCGTCGCGTCCGGCCAGTGCCTCGTCGACGTCGCGTTCTGGGGCGGGGCGGTGCCGGGCAACCTCGCCGACCTCGCGCCGCTCCACGAGGCCGGGGTGCTGGGCTTCAAGGCGTTCCTCGTCGACTCCGGTGTGCCCGAGTTCGGCCACCTCGACGACGCCGGGCTGCGCGCCGCGCTCGCCGAGGTGGCCCGGCTCGGCTCGCTGCTCCTGCTCCACGCCGAGGACCCCGCCGCCCTCGAGGCCGCGCCGCCCGCGTCCGGCCGGGGCTACCGGCGGTTCCTCGCGTCCCGGCCGCGGGAGGCGGAGGAGCGGGCGGTCGAGCGCGTCGTCACAGCCCTGCGCGAGACCGGCGGGCGCGCCCACGTCGTGCACCTCTCCGACGCCGACGCGGTGCCGATCGTCGCCGCGGCGCAGGCCGAGGGGCTGGCGCTCACGGCCGAGACCTGCCCGCACTACCTGGCGCTCACCGCCGAGGACGTTCCCGACGGCGCCACGGAGTTCAAGTGCTGCCCGCCGATCCGGGAGCGCGGCGACCAGGACGGCCTGTGGGCGGGGCTGGCCGCCGGCACGATCGGTGCGGTCGTCTCCGACCACTCGCCGAGCACGGTCGACCTCAAGCGCCTCGACTCCGGCGACTTCGGCGAGGCGTGGGGTGGCATCGCCGGGCTCCAGCTCGCCCTGCCGGTGGTCTGGACCGAAGCGCGGCGCCGCGGGCACACCCTCGTCGACGTCGTCCGCTGGATGGCCCGTGGGCCGGCCGACCTCGTCGGGCTCACCGACCGCGGGCGGATCGAGCCGGGGGCGGTCGCCCACCTGGCCGTGCTCGCGCCCGACACCGCCTTCACGGTCGACGTGGCGGCGCTGCACCACCGCAACCCGGTCTCGCCGTATGCCGGTCGCGTCCTCACCGGGGTCGTGCGCCAGACCTGGCTGCACGGCGCGCCGGTCGACCTCGCCGCCGCGCCCCGCGGACGGCTGCTGACGGGAGGAACCCCATGACCGCGCCCCAGCCCCCGGACCCCCGCGGCGACGCCCCCCGCGGTGACGTCCCCGGTGACGTTCCCCGCGGTGACGTCCCCCGCGGCTACGTGCCCCGCGGTGGGCACCCGGCGCAGACCGAGCTGACCACCGACCGGGCCCGGTTCACCGAGGCGTATGCCGTGCTGCCGCGCGGCACGATGCGCGACATCGTCACCAGCCGGCTGCCGCACTGGGAGCAGACCCGGCTGTGGGTGCTCGCGCGGCCGCTGAGCGGCTTCGCCGAGACGTTCTCGTGGTACGTCGTGGAGGTGCAGCCCGGGGGAGGCTCGCAGCAGCCCGAGCCCGACCCCGCCGCCGAGGCCGTCGTGTTCGTGGTCGCCGGGACCGCCGTCCTGACCCTCGGCGACGACGCCCACGACCTCGTCCCGGGCTCCTACGCCTTCCTGCCCCCGGGCCAGGACTGGACGCTGCGGGCCACCGGCGAGGAGCCACTGACCTTCCACTGGGTCCGCAAGGCGTGGGAGCCGGCCGAGGGCGTCGACGCACCGACCGCCTTCGTCACCCACGAGGACGACGTCGAGCCGGAGCCGATGCCCGGCACCGACGCCTGGTCGACCCAGCGCTTCGTCGACCCGCTCGACGTGCGCCACGACATGCACGTCAACATCGTCGGCTTCGAGCCCGGCGGGACCATCCCCTTCCCCGAGACCCACGTCATGGAGCACGGGCTCTACGTCCTCGAGGGCAAGGCGGTCTACCTGCTCAACACCGACTGGGTCGAGGTGCAGGAGGGCGACTTCATGTGGCTGCGGGCCTTCTGCCCCCAGGCCTGCTACGCCGGCGGCCCCGGCCGGTTCCGGTACCTGCTCTACAAGGACGTCAACCGCCACGCCCGGCTCGGTGAACCGTTCCCACCGCGGGCTCCCCGGTCGTAGGTTGAGGCATGGCGACGGCGCGGCACACGGTGACGGTCAACGGTGAGCCGCGGCCGCTCGACGGCACCGACCCGGCGACCAACGCCCTCGACTGGCTGCGCGGCCTGGGGCTGACCGGCGCCAAGGAGGGCTGCGCCGAGGGCGAGTGCGGCGCCTGCGCGGTGCTGGTCGCCCGGCCCGACGGCGAGGAGCGCACGACCTGGACGGGCGTCAACGCCTGCCTGGTGCCCGCAGCCGCGCTCGACGGCCAGGAGGTCCTCACCGCCGAGGGCCTGGGGACGCCGGACCACCTCCACCCGGTGCAACACGAGGTCGCCGTGCGCGGCGGGTCGCAGTGCGGCTACTGCACGCCCGGCTTCGTGTGCGCGATGGCGGCGGAGTACTACCGGGCCGACCGCACGCCGGCCGCCACCGGAGACGGGCACGTCGGACCTGAGTGCGGCCCCAACGGCTTCGACCTGCACGCCCTGTCGGGCAACCTGTGCCGCTGCACCGGCTACCGCCCGATCCGCGACGCCGCCTTCGCCCTCGGGTCGCCCGCGCCCGACGACGCGTATGCCGCGCGCCTCGCCTCCGCGGCGCCGCCGGCGGCGGCCACCCGGCTCGAGGGGGGCAGCGGCACGTTCGTGCGCCCCGGCGACCTCGGCGAGGCGCTCGACCTGCTGGCCGGGCACCCGGACGCCGTGCTCGTGGCGGGGGCCACCGACTGGGGCGTCGAGGTCAACCTCCGGGGCCGGCGCGCGGCGCTCGCGCTCGGTGTCGACCGGCTCCCCGAGCTCCGCGAGCTGACCTTCGGGGAGGAGCACGTCGACCTCGGGGCCGCGCTGACCCTCACCGAGCTCGAACGGGGCCTTGGTGGCCGGATCCCGTTGCTGGACGAGGTCTTCCCGCTCTTCGCATCGCGGCTGATCCGCAACGGCGCCACCCTCGGCGGCAACCTCGCCACCGCCTCGCCCATCGGCGACACCGCCCCGGCCCTGCTCGCCCTCGAGGCGGAGGTGCTGCTGACGTCGCGCTCCGGCGAGCGTGCGGTGCCACTGGCCGAGTTCTTCACGGGCTACCGCCGCACCGCGCGACGCCCCGACGAGCTGATCCGGGCGGTGCGGATCCCGTTGCCGCTCAGCGGGACCGCCGCCTTCCACAAGGTCGCCAAGCGGCGGTGGGACGACATCTCCAGCGTGGCCGTCGGCTTCGCGCTCGACCTCGACGACGGCGTCGTGCGCAAGGCCCGCGTCGGCCTCGGCGGCGTGGCCGCCACGCCCGTGCGGGCGCTCGCCACGGAGGCCGCCCTCGAGGGCCATCCGTGGAGTGTCGACACCGTGCGCGTGGCCGCCGAGGTGATGCGCGGCGAGGGGACGCCGCTGGACGACCACCGGGCCAGCGCGGCATACCGCACCGCCGTGCTGGGCACGGCGCTGCTCCGCCTGTACGCCGAGACGGGGCAGGGGGTGCGCGCATGACCACTCTGTCGCAGCGCCCCGCGAACCCCGTTGTCGGGCAGGCGATCCCGCACGAGTCGGCCGCGCTGCACGTCACCGGGGCCGCGCTCTACACCGACGACCTCGTGGTGCGGACCTCCGGCGTGCTGCACGCCCACCCGGTGCAGGCGCCCCACGCCCACGCGAGGGTCACGCGGCTCGACCCGGCTCCCGCGCTCCGCGTGCCCGGGGTCGTGCGGGTGCTGACTGCCGCCGACGTGCCCGGGGTCAACGACGCCGGCGTCAAGCACGACGAGCCGCTCTTCCCGTCCGAGGTGATGTTCCACGGGCACGCCGTCTGCTGGGTCCTCGGGGAGACGCTCGAGGCGGCCCGGCTCGGCTCCCTCGCGGTGGAGGTCGACTACGAGCCGCTGCCGTCGATCGTGACCATCGCCGAAGCCGTTGCGGCGCAGAGCTTCCAGGGCGGGCAGCCGCGGCTGGAGCGCGGTGACGTCGAGGCCGGCTTCGCGGGCGCCGACCACGTGTTCAGCGGTGAGCTTGACATCGCAGGGCAGGAGCACTTCTACCTCGAGACCCACTGCTCGCTCGCGCAGGTCGACGAGGCCGGCCAGGTGTTCGTGCAGTGCAGCACCCAGCACCCCACCGAGACCCAGGACATCGTCGCGCACGTCCTCGGCGTGCCGAGCCACGCCGTCACCGTCCAGTGCCTGCGGATGGGCGGCGGCTTCGGGGGCAAGGAGATGCAGCCCCACGGGTATGCCGCGGTCGCGGCCCTGGGGGCGATCCTCACCGGCCGCCCGGTGCGGCTGCGCCTGAGCCGCACGCAGGACATCACGATGACCGGCAAGCGCCACGGCTTCCACGCCCAGTGGCGGGCCGGCTTCTCCCACGAGGGGATGCTGCAGGCGCTCGACGTGACCCTCACCTCGGACGGCGGCTGGAGCCTCGACCTCTCCGAGCCGGTGCTGGCGCGGGCGCTGTGCCACGTCGACAACGCCTACTGGGTGCCCCACATCCGCGTCAACGGCCGGATCGCCCGCACCCACAAGACCTCGCAGACCGCCTTCCGCGGGTTCGGCGGCCCGCAGGGGATGCTCGTCACCGAGGACCTCCTCGGCCGGTGCGCCCCGCTGCTGGGGATCGACCCGGTCGAGCTGCGTCGCCGCAACTTCTACCGCGAGGGGCAGGAGACCCCCTACGGCCAGCAGGTGCGCCACGCCGAGCGGGCCGTGGCGTGCTGGGACCAGGTGCTCGCCGGCGGCGACGTCGTGGCCCGGCGGCGCGCGGTCGCGGCCCACAACGCGACCCACCCGCACACCCGGCGCGGGCTGGCGGTGACGCCCGTGAAGTTCGGGATCTCGTTCAACTTCACCGCCTTCAACCAGGCGGGGGCGCTGGTCCACGTCTACAAGGACGGCTCGGTGCTCGTCACCCACGGCGGCACCGAGATGGGCCAGGGGCTGCACACCAAGATGCTGCAGGTCGCCGCCACCGCGCTCGGGGTGCCGCTGTCGTCGGTGCGGCTGGCGCCGACCCGCACCGACAAGGTGCCCAACACGTCGGCCACCGCGGCCAGCTCGGGCGCCGACCTCAACGGTGCGGCCGTGAAGGACGCCTGCGAGCAGATCCTCGAGCGGCTCCGACCGCTGCGGGAGGACCCTGCCAACGCCGGCCTGTCGTGGAGCGAGCTCGTGGGCAAGGCCTACTTCCAGCGGGTCCAGCTCTGGGCCGCGGGGTTCTACCGCACCGAGGGGCTGCACTGGGACTCCACGGCGATGCACGGATCGCCGTTCAAGTACTTCGCCTACGGCGCGGCCGCGGCGGAGGTGGAGGTCGACGGGTTCACCGGTGCCCACCACCTGCGCCGCGTCGACATCGTGCACGACGTGGGCGACTCGCTCTCCCCGCTGGTCGACCTCGGCCAGGTCGAGGGTGCCTTCGCGCAGGGCGTCGGGTGGCTGACCCTGGAGGACCTGCGCTGGGACGAGTCCGACGGGCAGACCCGGGGAAGGCTGGCGACCCAGGCGGCGAGCACCTACAAGCTGCCGAGCTTCTCCGAGCTGCCCGAGGTGTTCAACGTCGCGCTGCTGGAGCGGGCCCACGAGGACGGCGCGGTCTACGGCTCCAAGGCGGTGGGGGAGCCGCCGCTGATGCTCGCGTTCGCGGTGCGTGAGGCGCTGCGGGAGGCCGCGGCCGCCTTCGGCCCGCCCGGCACGAGCGTCGACCTCGCCTGCCCCGCCACGCCGGAGGCGGTCTTCTGGGCGGTCGAGCAGGCCCGGGGCGGCGCGACGCCGCCCGGCCAGAGCCCCGTCGTGGAGGGCGGCACCGGGGTCGTGCCCGCGCAGCCCGACTCCGGGGCCCCACCGCTGGCGCCGCGCTCGGAGCGGCTCGCCCGCACGGGGGAGCGCTGACGTGCACTGGCTCGAGGCCGTGCAGCGGCTGCGCCGGGAGCGGCGGCCCGGCGTGCTGGTCACGCTGACCTCCGTGCGCGGTCATGCCCCCCGCGACGCCGGCGCCAAGATGGTGGTCACCGACCGCGAGGCGTGGGGGAGCATCGGCGGGGGCAACCTCGAGGCCACGGCGGTCGGCCGCGCCCGGGCCATGCTGGCGACGGGCGACCCTGCCCCGCAGTCGATCTCGCTCAGCCTCAACGAGCGGGCACCGGTCGAGCACGGGCAGCAGTGCTGCGGTGGGGAGGTCGAGGTGCTGCTGGAGCCGCTCGCGGTGGTGCCGTCCGTCGCGGTGTTCGGCGTCGGCCACGTCGGCCTCGAGCTGGCCCGCGTGCTGGCCCGGCTCGACCTCGAGCTCCACCTCGTCGACTCCCGGGCCGACCAGCTCGGCCGCGACCGGCTGGCCGTGCTCGACGACGCCGTGGCGGGTGTCCACGTCCACCACGCGCCGGTGCCCGAGCTCGTGCTCGGCGAGGTGCCGCCGGGCACGCACGTGCTCGTCATGACCCATGACCACGCCGAGGACGCCGCCCTGTGCGACGCGGCCCTGCGCTGCGCGCACCTCGGCAGCATCGGGCTCATCGGGTCGTCGGCCAAGTGGCGGCGGTTCGAGCAGCGGCTGCGGGCCGAGGGCCACCCGCCCGAGGCCCTGCGCCGCATCCAGACGCCGATCGGGCTGCCCGACATCGTCGGGAAGGAGCCGGCCGTGGTCGCCGTGAGCGTGGCGGCGGCCCTGGTGCGCGTGTTCGAGGCCGAGGCCGCCGCCGCTGGCGAGGCCGCCGCCGGTGCCCGGACGGTGGCGAGGGGCAGGCAGCCGGCACCGCGGACCCTGCCGGGGACGGCGCCGTGACCCTGTTCCGGGCGACGGTGCTCGACACCCCCGACGACCCGTTCACGGGCGGCGCCCTGCGGGCCGACGACGACTGCGGGCTGCTCGTGGAGGACGGCGTCGTCACCGCCCGCGGGCCGTTCGGTGCCCTGCGGCACGAGCACCCCGGCACCGAGGTGCTCGACCTGCGCGAGGGCCTGCTGCTGCCCGGCCTGGTCGACACCCACGTCCACTTCCCGCAGGTGCGCGTCATCGGCGGCCTCGGCATGCCCCTGCTCGACTGGCTGGAGCGGTGCGCCCTGCCCGAGGAGATGAGGCTCGCCGACGTCGAGGTGGCGCGGGGGGTCGCGCGGGACTTCGTCACCGGGCTCGTCGACGCGGGCACCACCACGGCGCTGGTCTTCGGCTCGCACTTCGCCCCCGCCGTCGACGTGATGTTCGAGGCGGCGCAGGTGTGGGGCCTGCGGGTCACCACCGGCCTCGTCACCTCCGACCGGGTCCTGCCCGAGCCGCTGCTCACGACGCCGGAGCGGGCCCACGAGGAGTCGCTCGGCCTCGCTGCCCGCTGGCACGGCAAGGGCCGGCTGCGCTACGCCGTGACCCCGCGGTTCTCGCTGTCGGCCAGCGACGCGGTGCTCGAGTCGTGCGCGGCGACGTTCGGCGCCCTCGACGACGCGTGGTTCACCTCCCACGTCAACGAGAACGTGCGGGAGGTCGAGGAGGTGGGCCGTCTCTTCGGTGGCGCGTCCTACGTCGACACCTACGACCGCCACGGGCTGGTGACCCGGCGCAGCGTCCTCGCCCACGACGTGCACCCCACCGACGCCGAGCTGGCCACCCTCGCCGCGCGCGGGGCGTCGGTGGCCCACTGCCCCACCAGCAACGCCGCCCTCGGGTCGGGCCTGTTCCCGATGCGCCGGCACGTCGAGGCGGGGGTGCGGGTCGCGATGGGCTCCGACGTCGGGGCGGGCACCGGCTTCTCGATGCTCAAGGAGGGGCTGCAGGCGTACTTCGCGCAGCGGCTCCTCGGCGACGACGGGCTGCCGCTGACGTCGACGCACCTGCTGTGGCTGTGCACCGTGGCCGGGGCCGACGCCCTCGGGCTGGCCGGCGAGGTGGGCGACCTGTCGGTCGGCCGGCAGCTCGACGCGATCTGGCTCCTGCCGCAGGCGGGCAGCCCGCTCGCCGTGGGGCTGGCCAACGCCACCTCGGCCGAGGACGCGCTCTCCAAGGTGTTCGCGCTCGGCACGACCGCCGACGTCGGGGGCGTGTGGGTCGGCGGCGACCAGATCGCGGCGGGGCGCTGGCGCCGCCCTCCCGTCCCCTAGGGCCCCCGGCGAGGGGCCCGGCCCTGCCCGGCGGGCCGGGCCGCCGCTCAGCGCTCGGTCCGCAGCACCTCGGCGTAGGCCGGCAGGGTGAGGAAGTCGGGGAAGCCCGGGTCGAGGGCGCACTCGACGAACAGCCGCCGGGCGCTCTCCAGGGCCGCCCGCACCTGCCGGTCGTCGCCCGCGGACGCCAGCAGCGCGGCATACTCCTCCGCCACCACCGCGTCGACGAGCTCGCGGGTGACGGTCTCGCCCGACTCCAGCGCGGCGCCGGAGTGCAGCCACTGCCAGATCTGGGAGCGCGAGATCTCGGCGGTGGCGGCGTCCTCCATGAGGTTGTCGATGCCGACGGCGCCGTTGCCGCGCAGCCACGCCTGCAGGTAGGCGACGCCCACGCGCACGTTGCCGCGCAGGCCGGCCAGCGTGCGGGCGCCGGGGGTGGACGCCGCGTCGAGGAGGTCGTCGGCGGTCACCGAGACGTCGTCGCGGAGCACGTCGAGCTGGTTGGGCCGTTCGCCGAGGACGCCGCTGAACACCTCGTCGCAGAGGCCCACCATGCCGGGGTGGGCGACCCACGAGCCGTCGAACCCGGCCCGGGCCTCGCGCTCCTTGTCGGCGCGCACCTTGGAGAAGGCCGCCTCGTTGACCTCGGGGTCGCGGCTCGGGATGAAGGCCGCCATCCCGCCGATCGCGAACGCCCCTCGCCGGTGGCATGTGCGCACCAGCAGGTCGGAGTAGGCCCGCATCATCGGCGCGTCCATCGTCACGGCACCCCGGTCGGGGAGGGTGAACGACGGTCCGGCGTCCCTGAACCACTTGATGATCGAGAAGAGGTAGTCCCAGCGACCGGCGTTGAGCCCGGCCGCGTGCTCGCGCAGCTCCCAGAGGATCTCGTCCATCTCGAAGGCCGCCGGGATGGTCTCGATCAGGACGGTGGCGCGCACCGACCCGTGGGGGACGCCGAGGCGCTCCTGCGCGAAGGTGAAGACGTCGTTCCACAGCCGCGCCTCGAGGTGCGACTCCATCTTGGGCAGGTAGAAGTAGGGGCCCGATCCGCGCGCGATCAGCTCGCCGGCGTTGTGGAACAGGTGGAGGCCCGCGTCGACCAGCGCGCCGACCAGGGGCCGGCCGTCGAGGGTCAGGTGGGCCTCGTCGAGGTGCCAGCCGCGGGGGCGCGGCACGATCACGGGTATGCCGCCGGGGTCCTTCAGCGCGTAGTGCTTCCCCTCCGGGGTGGTCAGCTCGATGGTGCGGCGGACCGCG
>NZ_DATBMI010000195.1:0-2101 GCF_036554925.1 Pedococcus sp. | reverse complement strand
GCCGAGCCCGACGACGCCCAAGCCGAAGCCGACGACGACTCGCGGCTAGCGATACCCCGCCAGCCACGCGCCGGGCACGCGAAGGCCCCCACCCGGATCGGGTGGGGGCCTTCGCTCGTCCCAGCACTGTCGGCCGGCCCGGCCCGTCGCGAAGCCCGCCGCGGCCCGTCCTGCCGGCGCCTCAGCGCCCGCTGAGTGCGGCCTTCACCGCGGCGGCCACCCGACCGCCGTCCGCGCGGCCGGCCACGAGCGCCTGGGCGGCCTTCATGACCTGGCCCATCTGCGGCATACCGGTGGCGCCTGTCTCCGTCACCGCCTGGGAGACGAGCGCCTCGAGCTCTGCGTCGCCGAGCTGGGCGGGAAGGTAGGCCTCGAGCACGGCCAGCTCGGCCTCCTCGGCCTCCGCGCGCTCCGGGTGGCCCGCGTCGCGGTAGGCGGTGGCGGCCTCCTTGCGCTTCTTGGCCTCCTTGGCCAGCACCTTGAGGACCTCGTCGTCGCTGAGCTCGCGTGCCTCCTTGCCGGCGACCTCCTCGTTGGTGATGGAGGTCAGCGCCATCCGCAGGGCACCGGAGCGCACCTTGTCGCGGGCGCGCATGGCGTCGTGCAGGTCGCTCTGGACGGTGGCCTTGAGGGTCTGCTCGGTCATGGCCCCAGTCTGGCAGGCACCCGCAACCGCGATTTGCGAGGATGTCCCCGATGACTTCCCTCCTGAGAGCCCTGGGCGGACTCGCCGCGGTCGGCGCCGCCGGCGTCGGCTACGCGAGCCTTGTCGAGCGCAACGCCTTCGCCCTGCGACGGTTCAGCGTGCCCGTGCTGCCCGCCGGGTCGCGGCCGCTGCGCGTCCTGCACGTGTCCGACCTGCACCTGGTACCGCGGCAGCGCCGCAAGATCGAGTGGGTCCGTGGGCTCGCGGCGCTCCAGCCCGACCTCGTGGTCAACACCGGGGACAACCTGGCGCACCTGGACGCCGTGCCCGGCCTGCTCGAGGCGATGGAGCCGCTCCTGGAGTTCCCGGGCGTCTTCGTGCTCGGCTCCAACGACTACTTCGCGCCGACCTTCAAGAACCCCGCGCTGTACCTCACGCCGTGGTACCGCCGCGGCTCCGGCAGCACCCCCCGGCTGCCCACCGACCAGCTGGTCAAGGGGCTGGTCTCCGGCGGCTGGGAGGACCTCACCAACCGCCGCTCCTACCTCACCGTCGGTGGCACCGACCTCGAGTTCGTCGGCGTCGACGACCCGCACCTCGACTACGACCGGTATGCCGTGGTGGCGGGTCCCGCGGACCCCTCCGTCGCGCTGACGGTCGGGGTCGTGCACGCGCCGTACCAGCGCGTGCTCGACGCCATGACGGCCGACGGGGCCGGCCTGCTCATCGCGGGGCACACCCACGGGGGGCAGCTCGCGCTCCCGCTCTACGGTGCGCTCGTCACCAACTGCGACCTCGACACCAGTCGCGCGAAGGGCGTCTCGCGCTGGTGGCCGGGTGCGAACGGCGCACCCTCCTCGCTGGCGCCGGACAGCGCGGCCTGGATGCACGTCTCGGCCGGGCTCGGCACCTCGCCCTACGCGCCGGTGCGGTTCGCCTGCCGGCCGGAGGCGACCCTGCTCACGCTCACGCCACGCTGACGAGACTGTCTCGGCACACCGATTGGGAGCCTGTGGAGGTGGTGGGCTATCCTTCCTTGGCGCTGCCCGACAGGGCGGCGACTGCCACGGGGTGTGGCGCAGCTTGGTAGCGCGCTTCGTTCGGGACGAAGAGGTCGCAGGTTCAAATCCTGTCACCCCGACCATTGCAGAACCGCAGGTCAGAGTCATGAAGGTTGCCACTGCGACCACATCGCCAAGAGCGAAGGCCACGGCTTGCGAGCCCATCACGAGCCCTGAGCCTTCTCGGCAGGCTCGCGGCCCGCGTCACGCTGTCGTTCAGCAGGTGGGAGTAGAGGTCGAGAGTCATCGACGCCGTCGCGTGCCCGAGCAGCGTCTGGACCGCCTTCATGTCGCCGGTGATCCTCAGCCACGCCGTCGCCGCCGTGTGCCTTAGGTCGTGCGGCCGGAGCCCAGGCTTGTCGACCAGATCACAGGCCGCCTTCCACCCGGCATC
>NZ_DATBMI010000168.1:0-30216 GCF_036554925.1 Pedococcus sp. | reverse complement strand
TCGGTGATCCCGGCCGGCGACAACAAGTTCGCCTCGCTGAACACCGCGGTCTGGTCGGGCGGCTCGTTCATCTACGTCCCGCCGGGCGTCCACGTCGACATCCCGCTGCAGGCCTACTTCCGGATCAACACCGAGAACATGGGCCAGTTCGAGCGGACCCTCATCATCGCCGACGAGGGGTCCTACGTGCACTACGTCGAGGGCTGCACCGCACCGATCTACAAGTCCGACTCGCTGCACTCCGCGGTCGTCGAGATCGTCGTGAAGAAGAACGCCCGCGTGCGGTACACCACCATCCAGAACTGGTCGAACAACGTCTACAACCTCGTCACCAAGCGGGCGACCGCCGCCGAGGGCGCGACGATGGAGTGGATCGACGGCAACATCGGCTCCAAGGTCACCATGAAGTACCCGGCCGTGTTCCTCCTCGGCGAGCACGCCAAGGGTGAGACGCTGTCGATCGCCTTCGCGGGCGAGGGCCAGCACCAGGACGCCGGCTCCAAGATGGTCCACGCCGCCCCGAACACCTCCTCGACCATCGTGTCGAAGTCGGTGGCCCGTGGTGGCGGCCGCACCTCCTACCGCGGCCTGGTGCAGATCCTCGAGGGCGCCCACGGCTCGAAGAGCTCGGTGGTCTGCGACGCGTTGCTGGTCGACACCATCAGCCGCTCCGACACCTATCCGTACGTCGACATCCGCGAGGACGACGTGAAGATGGGCCACGAGGCGACCGTGTCGAAGGTCTCCGAGGACCAGCTGTTCTACCTGATGTCCCGCGGCCTCACCGAGGAGGAGGCCATGGCGATGATCGTGCGCGGGTTCGTCGAGCCCATCGCGCGCGAGCTGCCCATGGAGTACGCCCTCGAGCTGAACCGCCTGATCGAGCTGCAGATGGAAGGAGCCGTCGGCTGATGAGCCTTCTGGCAGACAAGCCCCGTCCGACCGAGGGGGCGCACACCCACTCCGCCGACACGATGGTCCCGGACCAGTCGCGCGCGGAGCGCAGGACCTCGTACGCCGTGGCGGACTTCCCCGTCCCCGGTGGCCGCGAGGAGGAGTGGCGCTTCACCCCCGTCGACCGGCTCTCGGGCCTGTTCTCCGACGAGCGCAGCGCCGACGGTGCCGTCGTGGTCGAGACCGAGGCGCCCGAGGGCGTCGAGGGCCTCAGCCTGGCCATGGACGACGAACGCGTCGGCAGCGCCTTCCGCCCGGCGGACCGCGCCGCGGTGACCGCCTGGGCGGGGACCGAGCGGGCCCTCTACATCGGCATCCCCAAGGAGGCCGAGCTGGACCGCCCCGTCCTCGTGCGCCTCAAGGGCACCGGCGCCGGCCGAGGCAACGGCCACACCGTCATCGAGGCCGGTCGGCACAGCCGCGCGACCGTCGTCCTCCAGCACTCTGGCACGGCCCAGCACAACGCAGGCGTGGAGATCCGGGTGGGCGACGGCGCGGACCTGACCGTGGTCAGCGTCCAGGAGTGGGACGACGACGCGATCCACGTGGCCCAGCACGACGCGCTGGTCGGCCGCGACGCCCACCTCAAGCACATCGTCGTCACCCTCGGCGGCGAGATCGTGCGCGTCTCGACGAACGCGCGCTACGCCGGGCCGGGTGGGTCCTTCGAGGGCCTCGGCGTCTACTTCGCCGACGCCGGGCAGCACCAGGAGCACCGCCTGTTCGTCGACCACGAGGCGGCGCACTGCACCTCCAACGTCGAGTACAAGGGCGCCCTCCAGGGCGAGAGCGCGCACACCGTCTGGGTGGGCGACGTCCTGATCCGCGCCAGCGCGGAGGGCACCGACACCTACGAGCTCAACCGCAACCTCGTCCTCACCGACGGGGCGCGGGCCGACTCCGTGCCGAACCTCGAGATCGAGACCGGCGAGATCGTCGGCGCCGGCCACGCCTCGGCGACCGGCCGCTTCGACGACGAGCAGCTGTTCTACCTGCAGGCCCGGGGCATCCCGGAGGACGTCGCCCGCCGCCTGGTCGTGCGGGGCTTCTTCGCCAGCATCGTGCAGCGCATCGGCGTGCCCGAGGTGCAGGAGCACCTGATGGCCGCCCTCGACGCCGAGCTCGAGGGCATCGAGGCCGCCGAGGGTGCTGCATGACGGCCGAGAACACCGCCGTGCAGGAGCTGACCGACGAGGACTTCGTCCGCGTCTGCCGGCTCGACGAGCTGCCTGAGGTGGGCGTCGCCGCCGCCGACGTGAACGGCACCATCGTCGCGATCGCCCGCGACGAGGACGGCCACGTGCACGCGGTCAACGACACCTGCACCCACGCCAACGTGTCCCTCTCGGAGGGCGAGCTCGAGGGCTGCACCCTCGAGTGCTGGCTGCACGGGTCCCGGTTCGACCTCGCCACCGGCGAGCCGTCCGGGCCGCCGGCCACCGTCCCCGTCGCTGTCTACCCCGTCAAGATCGACGGTGACGACGTCTACGTCGCCGTTCCCGGCCAGAAGAACCTGGAGAGCTGAAACCTATGTCCACCCTGGAAATCCGCGGCCTGACCGTCACCGTCGACACCGAGAACGGCGTCAAGGAGATCCTGCGCGGCGTCGACCTCACCGTGAAGTCCGGCGAGACGCACGCCATCATGGGCCCGAACGGCTCCGGCAAGTCGACCCTGGCGTACTCCATCGCCGGCCACCCGAAGTACACGATCACCGGCGGGACCGTCACGCTCGACGGCGAGGACGTCCTCGCGATGAGCGTCGACGAGCGCGCCCGCGCCGGGCTCTTCCTCGCGATGCAGTACCCCGTCGAGGTCCCCGGCGTGACCGTCTCGAACTTCCTGCGCACCGCCAAGACCGCCATCGACGGCGAGGCCCCGAAGCTGCGCACCTGGGTCAAGGACGTCAAGGAGGCCATGGGCCACCTGCGCATGGACCCGGCGTTCGCCGAGCGCAACGTCAACGAGGGTTTCTCCGGCGGCGAGAAGAAGCGCCACGAGATCCTCCAGATGGAGCTGCTCAAGCCGAAGGTCGCCGTCCTCGACGAGACCGACTCCGGCCTCGACGTCGACGCCCTGCGCGTCGTCTCCGAGGGGGTCAACCGCGCCAAGGAGAGCACGGACGTCGGCGTCCTGCTGATCACGCACTACACGCGGATCCTGCGCTACATCACGCCGGACTTCGTGCACGTGTTCGTCGACGGCACGATCGTCGAGGAGGGCGGCCCGGAGCTCGCCGACCGCCTCGAGGCCGAGGGCTACGACCGCTACCTGGCCGCCAAGGCCTGACCGCGCCGAGCCCGGCGCGAGACCACCACACGAGCTGACGAGAGCGACCCCGATGACCGCAGCGCCGTTCAGCGCGGGGGAGTCGGCCCGGATCCGGGCCGACTTCCCGATCCTGTCGCGCACCGTGCGCGACGGGAAGCCGCTGGTCTACCTCGACTCCGGTG
The DNA here is from genome assembly GCF_036554925.1 of Pedococcus sp. Classification (NCBI taxonomy): domain Bacteria; kingdom Bacillati; phylum Actinomycetota; class Actinomycetes; order Micrococcales; family Intrasporangiaceae; genus Pedococcus; species Pedococcus sp. Next base: position 26,809 of record NZ_DATBMI010000168.1, on the reverse strand, counting down.
CCACCTCGCACCGGGTGTCGCGGGCACTCGACGCCGAGCGCGCCTTCGCCGAGGAGGCCAACGCCGCGGTGCACCGCGGGGCGCACCAGCTCTCCGAGGAGGCCACGGACCGCTTCGAGGGCGCCCGTGCCCGTGTGGCCTCGTTCGTGGGCGGGCGGGCCGACGAGGTGGTCTTCACCAAGAACGCCACCGAGTCGCTCAACCTCGCGGCCTACGCGTTCTCGAACTCCGTGGCAGGCCAGCCCAAGGACCCCCGCCTGGACCTCCGTGAGGGCGACGAGGTGCTCGTCACCGAGATGGAGCACCACGCCAACCTCGTGCCGTGGCAGGAGCTGGCACGGCGCACGGGCGCGACGCTGCGGTGGCTCGGCGTGACCGACGAGGGCCGCCTGGACCTCGGCGACCTCGGCGGCCTCCTCACCGAGCGGACCAAGGTCGTCGCGTTCACGCACGTCTCGAACGTCCTGGGCACCGTCAACCCGGTCCGCGAGCTGGCCGACGCCGCCCGCGCGGTGGGTGCGCTCACCGTGCTCGACGCCTGCCAGGCTGCGCCGCACCTGCCGCTCGACGTCGCCGAGCTCGGGATCGACCTCGCGGCGTTCTCCGGCCACAAGATGTTCGGCCCCACCGGGGTCGGTGTCCTCTGGGGCCGGCGCGAGCTGCTCGAGCAGATGCCGCCGTTCATCACCGGGGGCTCGATGATCGAGACCGTGCGGATGGAGGGCAGCACGTACGCCCCGCCGCCGCAGCGGTTCGAGGCAGGCTCGCCGAACGCCATGCAGGCGGTCGGCCTCGCCGCGGCGATCGACTACCTCGACGAGCTCGGCATGCACCGCATCGCCGCCCACGACCACGCCCTCACCGAAGCCCTGCTCGCGGGGCTGGCGGAGCGGTCGTGGGTGCGGGTCGTCGGGCCGACCGACACCGTCGACCGCGTCGGTGCGGTCTCCTTCGTGGCCGACGAGGTCCACGCCCACGACGTGGGCCAGGTCCTCGACGACGCGGGCATCGCGGTGCGGGTCGGGCACCACTGTGCCTGGCCGCTGCACCGCCGCTTCCGGGCGACGGCGACCGCGCGGGCCAGCTTCGCGGCCTACAACACGCTCGACGAGGTGGAGGCGCTGCTCGCTGCGCTCGACCGCGTCCCCGCGGTGTTCGGGGTGGCCAGCTGATGGACCTCTACCAGGAGCTCATCCTCGAGCACTCCAAGCGCCCCCGGCACGCCGGCCTGCGCGAGCCCTTCGAGGCCGAGGTGCACCATGTCAACCCGACGTGCGGCGACGAGGTCACGCTGCGCGTCCACCTCGAGGGCGCCGGCCCCGAGGCGGTGGTGCGCGACGTCTCGTACGACGCCCTCGGCTGCTCGATCTCGACCGCGTCGACCTCCGTCCTCGCCGAGGAGGTCATCGGCCACACCGTCGCGGAGGCGCTGGCGACCCACGCCGCCATGCGCGCGATGCTGACCTCCCGGGGCGAGGATCCCGGCGACGAGGAGGCCATCGGCGACGGTGTGGCCCTCGCCGGAGTCGCCAAGTACCCCGCGCGCGTGAAATGTGCCCTCCTGGGATGGATGGCCTTCACCGACGCGTTGAACCGCACAGGCATCGACCTGCCAGCAGAAGGAGAGACCCGATGAGCGAGTCCGCCCCGACCCAGCAGCTGCCCTCCAACGTCGCCGACGTGGAGGAGGCCATGCGGGACGTCGTCGACCCCGAGCTCGGCATCAACGTCGTCGACCTCGGCCTCGTCTACGGCATCACCGTCGACGCCCAGAACCACGCCGTCATCGACATGACCCTCACCAGCGCGGCCTGCCCGCTGACCGACGTCATCGAGGACCAGACCGCGCAGGCGCTCGAGGGCCTGGTGTCCTCCTACCGCGTGAACTGGGTCTGGATGCCGCCGTGGGGCCCGGACAAGATCACCGACGACGGCCGCGAGCAGCTGCGAGCCCTCGGCTTCAACCTCTGACCGGCCCAGCGCGGTGAGCCGGCGGATCGAGGTCGACCCCGAGCGGCTCGAGCGCTGGCTCGACGGCTTCGCCGCACGCCACGACGGCGCCCTCCGCACCCTGGAGGGCGCCGTCGTCCGCGCCGTCGGCGGTGACGGCGCGACGGCCGTGTGCACACCGTTCCCCGCCGACCCCATCGGCCTCGTGCTCGTCCGCCGGGGCGGGTATGCCGTGGGGCTGGCGTCCTCGGGGCGGCTCGCCGAGCACAAGTGCGGGACGCGGTACGTCCAGTCGCGCACCGCGGCGGGTGGGTGGTCGCAGCAGCGTTTCGCCCGGCGCCGGGGCAACCAGGCCGACGAGCTCGCGCGCTCCGTCGCCGAGCACGCGCTGCGGATCCTGCCGCGCGGCACACCGGCTGGTCTCGTCGTGGGGGGTGACCGGGCGCTGGTGCGGGACGTGCTCGCCGACCCCCGCCTGGCGCACCTCGGCGGTCTGCCCCGGCGCGAGCTCTACGACCTGCCCGACCCGCGGCTGCCGGTGCTCCGGGAGGCGCTGCGCCGCGGCCGGGCCGTCTGGATCGACCTGGACGAGCCCGCCGCCTGAGGCGCCGGCGTCCGGGTCAGCTGACCGAGTCGACGGCGAAGGTGTCGCAGGCGTTGAGGTCGCCCCGCTGGTAGCCCGTGAGGAACCACTGCTGCCGCGCCTCGGCCGAGCCGTGGGTCCACGACTCGGGGCTGACCCGCCCCTGGGTCTTCTCCTGGATCCGGTCGTCGCCCACGGCCGCGGCGGCCGAGAGCGCGGACTGGATGTCCGCCCGGGTCAGCGGCTTGAGAAAGGTCCTCCCGCTCTTGTCCTTGGTGGTGGCGGCATGGTGCGCCCAGACGCCCGCGAGGCAGTCGGCCATCAGCTCGACGCGGACCCCACCGCTCTCGGGCCCCTGCGGGTCCTGCTGGGCGCGGTCGAGGAGCCCGAGGACGTTCTGCAGGTGGTGGCCGTACTCGTGGGCCACGACGTACTCCTGCGCCAGCGCGCCGTCGTCGGCACCGAACTGCGACTCGAGGACCGAGAAGAAGTCCGCGTCGATGTAGATCTTCTGGTCCAGCGGGCAGTAGAAGGGCCCGACCTGGTTGGAGGCCGTGCCGCAGCCCGACTGCGTCGCGCCCTTGTAGAGCACGGTCGTGGCCGGCGGGTACTCCTTGCCGTAGCGGGGCAGCTCGGACGCCCAGTACGCCTGCACGGAGTTCACGGTGCCGATGACCCGGCACTCGACGTTGCGGTTGGCGTCGGCGCCCGTCTTGCACTCGGGGAAGGCGTCGCCGCTCTGCTCGCCGCCGGCCTCGACCTGACCGCTGCCACCCGGGTCGGTGCCCGTGCCGGGCAGGTCGCCGGGGTTGATGCCGAAGATGAGGGCGATGACCAGCAGGATGATGCCGCCGAGGCCGCCGCCGACCACCATGCCGCCGGGGCCGCCGCCCCGGCCGCCCGACTCGACCTGTGAGGTGTCGAGCTGGACATCCTCGTTGAAGCTCATCGGACCTCCGGCAGGCACGGGTGTGGCCAGCCGGTCGGGCTGGCTCTCGTAGACTACTGACCCAGCCCGTGAGCGGCGCGCCCGCAAGCCCCACCGGGCGGCCCGGAGCCGAAGAGCCCGCGTCCCAGCGGGGCACCCCCGAAACACGTCTGGAGTCCAACAGTGATCGCCGCCAGCGGGATCGAGCTGCGCGCGGGTTCGCGCCTGCTGCTCGACAACGCGACCTTCCGCATCGCCGCCGGGGACCGTGTCGGTCTCGTCGGCCGCAACGGTGCCGGGAAGACCACGCTCACCAAGGTCATCGCCGGCCAGGGCCAGCCGGCGGCGGGGAGTGTGACCAGCTCCGGCGAGGTCGGCTACCTGCCGCAGGACCCACGCACCGGGGACCTGCAGGTCCTGGCGCGCGACCGCATCCTCTCGGCGCGTGGTCTCGACCGGATCATCACCGGCATGCGCGCCGCCGAGGCGGAGATGGCCGACGGCGACGACGACACCCGCGAGCGGGCCATGCGCCGCTACGCGCGGCTCGAGGGGGAGTTCACGACTCGCGGTGGGTATGCCGCGGAGTCCGAGGCGGCGTCCATCGCCTCAGCGCTGGCGCTGGACGAGCGGGTGCTCGGCCAGCCACTGTCGACCCTCTCGGGTGGGCAGCGGCGGAGGGTCGAGCTGTCGCGAATCCTGTTCTCCGGCGCGGAGACCCTGCTCCTCGACGAGCCGACCAACCACCTCGACGCCGACTCGATCACCTGGCTGCGCGACTACCTCAAGGGCTACAAGGGTGGGCTCGTGGTCATCAGCCACGACGTCGAGCTGCTCGACGCCGTGGTGAACAGGGTGTTCCACCTCGACGCGAACCGCTCCGAGCTCGACCTCTACAACGTCGGCTGGAAGGCCTACCTCCAGCAGCGCGAGACCGACGAGCGGCGGCGCAAGCGGGAGCTGGCCAACGCCCAGAAGAAGGCGGCGGCACTGATGGAGCAGGCCGAGAAGATGCGGGCCAAGGCCACCAAGGCCGTCGCCGCCCAGAACATGATGCGCCGGGCGGAGCGCATGCTCGCCGGTGTCGAGGGGGAGCGGGTCACCGACAAGGTGGCCAAGCTCCGCTTCCCGGACCCTGCGCCCTGCGGGAGGACGCCGCTGCGTGCGACGGGGCTCTCCCGGTCGTACGGCTCGCAGGAGGTCTTCACCGACGTGGACCTGGCCATCGACCGCGGCTCGCGCGTCGTCGTCCTCGGTCTCAACGGCGCCGGCAAGACGACCCTGCTGCGGATGCTGGCCGGCGTCGACGCCCCCGACACGGGTCAGGTCGAGCCGGGCCACGGCCTGCGGATGGGGTACTACGCCCAGGAGCACGAGAACCTCGACGTCTCGCGCACGGTGCTGGAGAACATGAAGTCGGCCGCGCCGGACAGCTTCGGTGAGACCGAGGTGCGCAAGGTGCTCGGCTCGTTCCTCTTCAGCGGCGACGACGTCGACAAGCCCGCGGGCGTGCTGTCCGGTGGGGAGAAGACCCGGCTGTCCCTCGCGATGCTCGTGGTCTCCTCGGCCAACGTCCTCCTGCTCGACGAGCCCACCAACAACCTCGACCCCGCCTCGCGCGAGGAGATCCTCGGCGCCCTGCGGACCTACAAGGGTGCCGTCGTCCTCGTCACGCACGACGAGGGGGCGGTCGACGCGCTCGAGCCGGAGCGCATCCTCCTGCTCCCCGACGGCGTCGAGGACCTCTGGGGCCCGGACTACCGCGACCTCATCGCGCTGGCCTGACGGTCGCCGTCGTCGCGCTCCGCGCGGCGTGGCCCGGTCTAGGGTTCCTCGTATGGAGCTCATCCGCGCGCTCACGGCCGAGCAGTACGCCCAAGCGCTCGAGGCCTGGCAGTGGATGGACCTCGAGGGCAAGGAGCCGGTCTTCGCCTCGCTGTTCGGCGACCTGTTCTTCGTCGCCGTGGACGGCATCTGGTGGCTGGACGTCCTCGAGGGCACCCTGACCCGGCCATGGGGGAGCATCGACGAGTTCCGGGCCGCCACCTCGACTCCCGAGGGTCGCGACACGTACCTGCTCGCAGGCCTGGCGTTCGCCGCGGCCGAGCGCGATGTGGTGCCGGGGCCGGACCAGATGTACGACTTCCCGGTGCCGCCAGTGCTGGGTGGCCCCATGGACGCCGCGAGCCTGCAGGTGGTCGACGTCGTCGTGGGGCTGAACGTCGCCGGTCAGGTCCACCGCCAGATCAGGCACCTCCCGCCGGGCACCCCGGTCGACGGCATCGCCGTCGACGACGGCCGGACCTGAGCCCCCGGCACGGATGCCCGGCCACGCGCGCGCGCTCGCGGATACCTTGACTCCCTGAATTTGAGAGTTACTATCAAGTGGTACTCACTCTTACCCAGGCGGCGCGATGACCCAGCTGAGGGAGCGCAAGAAGCAGCGGACCCGCGAGGCGATCCAGCGCGAGGCCCTGCGCCTGGTCGCGGAGCAGGGCTACTCCGCGACGACCTGCGAGCAGATCGCGGCCGCGGCCGACGTCTCCACCGCGACGCTGTTCCGCTACTTCCCGACCAAGGAGGACATCGTCCTCCAGGACGTCTACGACCCCCTGGTCGCGGAGGCAGTTCGAAGCCGTCCCGCCCGTGAGAGCGCCCTCACGGCCGTGCGCCGCGGGGTGTCCGAGGCCATGGCTGCGGTGTACGACGCCGACCTCGAGCAGATCCGCCTCCGTACCCGGCTGATCCTCTCGGTGCCGGCGCTCAGAGCCCGCTCCCGTGAGCAGGGCGCCAGCCTCGTCGCGCACCTCGCCGAGGCGCTGGCCGAGCGTGCGGGTACCCGCCCGGACGACGTGTCGGTGGAGGTTGCCGCCGCGGCGTGCGCCGCCGCGCTCGAGGTGGCGGTCGAGCGGTGGGTGCGCCTCGGCGGTGACCTGCCGCAGCATGTCGATGAGGCGCTGGCCGCACTCGGCGGTGTGGCGCGCACACCACGGCGATGACTCCGTCGGCAGCCTCGAGGTCCAGCGCCGTCGTCAGGCTGGGGGGTGCCTCGAAGGACTACGGGGCCGTGCGGGCGCTGGACCGCGTCTCGCTCGCGGTCGGGGCGGGTGACATCTACGCACTGCTCGGCCTCAACGGTGCGGGGAAGACGACGCTGATCCGGCTCGTGCTGGGCATGGTGCGGCCGACAGCAGGCTCGGTGGAGGTGCTGGGGCGGTCCACGCGGGACCGCACCGTGTGGGCGAGTGTGGGGTACCTGGTGGAGACGGCCTCGGCCTACCCCGACCTGACCGTGCGCGAGAACCTGGAGGTGGTCCGGGCGCTGCGCCGGCTGCCCCGGCGTGCCGTGGTCGACGAGGCCATCGAGCTCTTCGGCCTCGCGGCCTACGCCGGCAGGCGGGCCAGGACTCTCTCGCTGGGCAACCTGCAACGCCTGGGCCTGGCCAAGGCCATGCTGCACAGGCCGTCGCTCCTCGTGCTCGACGAGCCGGTCAACGGCCTCGACCCCGCAGGCGTGGTCGAGGTGAGGGGCCTCCTGTCGGGCCTGGCGCGCGACCACGGCGCGACCGTCCTGCTCTCCAGCCACGTGCTCGGCGAGGTCGCCCGGTTGGCCACCCGGATCGGCGTGCTGCACGAGGGGCGCCTCGTCGACGAGTTCGACGCCTCGGAGCTGTCCCGCCGCGTCCACCGCGACCTGGAGGTCAGCACGTGCGACGACGGCCGTGCGGAGGCCGTTCTGTCGAGCGCGGGGATGACCGCCCGCCGTGATGGCGGCGCCCTTCGGCTCGACGACGACTGGGCCGTGGCGCATCCGGATGCCGTGGCGACGGCGTTGGTGCACGGCGGCACCCCGCCCACCCGGCTCACCGTCGTCGAGGAGGGCCTCGAGGACTACTTCCTGCGGTTGGTCGGGTCACCCGCCCCCGTCGGCGAGGCGCCGCGCGATGTGGGATGAGCTGCGGGCGGCCCTGCGGGCGGAGTCCCTCAAGGCACTCCGCTCGAGGTTGCCGTGGGTCACGGTGGGGGCGATCACGCTCGCCGCCCTGGTCTCGGCCTTCTTCATGTTCGTGCTCCAGAACCCCGAGCGAGCCCGCTCGATGGGCCTGCTGGGGGACAAGGCCCAGCTCGGCTCCGCCACCGCCGACTGGGCCGGCTACCTCTCGCTGGCTGCGCAGGTCGTCGCGGTCGGTGGGCTCATCGTCTTCGGGATCATCGACATCTGGCTGTTCGGGCGGGAGTTCGCGGAGCACACGGCCAAGGACCTTCTCGCGCTGCCGACCTCGCGCACGGCCATCGTCGTCGCCAAGCACGTGGTCGGGCTGGTGTGGTGCCTCGCGCTCACCGTGCTGCTGCTCGGCCTCGTCCTTGCCCTCGGTGCAGCGCTGGGGCTGCCGGGCTGGTCGGGGCGCACGGCCCTCACGGGTGCGGGTGTGCTGCTGCTCGCCGGAGCGCTGACGTCCGCGCTGGTGTCGGTGTACGGGCTGGCGGCCAGTGCGGGACGGGGATACCTGCCCGCTGTCGGGGTCCTGTTCCTCACCGTCCTCGTCGCCCAGGTCGTGGCCGTCATCGGGTACGGAGCCTGGTTCCCGTGGTCGGTGCCGTCCTTGATCGCCGGAGCCGGGGGTCCGGAGCAGCCGCAGCCGGGGGCAGTCGGGGTGCTGATGGTCGTGGTCGTGGCGGTGGGGGCCGGGGGAGCGACGGCAGTCTGGTGGGAGCGCGCCGACCAGGGCGCCCAGGCGTGACCCATCCGCCGCGGCTGCCCCTGCGGGCGGGGCCCGCGCGGGTGGGGACAGGCGGCTCCAGTCCTACCAAGTCAGTGTGCTTTGCGGTCGAATAATGGACAGTTATGGATCGCATAACATGATGCCTGCACACTGGAGACCATTCGGACCCAAACGGACAGGACCCGCCCCGTGTCAGTCGAGACGACGCCCCGCAGCGCCCCGGCCGCCCGGCCCCACCGGCAGGCCGGCAAGGCCACCGGGGCGTGGGCCGACGGCGACCGCACGCCGCTCAACCCGAACGAGGAGTTCAAGCAGGCCGACGACGGCCTCAACGTCCGCGCCCGCATCGAGCAGGTCTACGCCAAGCAGGGCTTCGACTCGATCCCCGGCGACGACCTGCGCGGCCGCATGCGCTGGTGGGGCCTCTACACCCAGCGCAAGCCCGGCATCGACGGCGGCCAGACCGCCACCCTCGACCCCGCCGACCTCGACGACCAGTACTTCATGCTCCGGGTCCGCAGCGACGGGGGCGCCCTCAGCACCGAGCAGCTGCGCGCCGTCGCCGGCATCAGCACCGAGTTCGCGCGCGACACGGCGGACATCAGCGACCGGCAGAACATCCAGCTGCACTGGATCCGCATCGAGGACGTCCCGGAGATCTGGGACCGCCTGGAGGCCGTGGGCCTGACCACCGCCGAGGCCTGCGGGGACACCCCGCGCGTCATCCTGGGCTCGCCGGTGGCCGGCATCGCCGCCGACGAGGTCGTCGACGGCACCCCGGCGGTGCGCGAGATCCTCGAGCGCCACATCGGCAGCCCCGAGTTCTCGAACCTGCCGCGCAAGTTCAAGACCGCGATCTCCGGCTCGCCCAGCCTCGACGTCGCCCACGAGGTCAACGACATCTCGTTCGTCGGCGTGCGCCACCCAGACTTCGGCCCCGGATTCGACGTGTGGGTGGGCGGCGGCCTGTCGACGAACCCGATGTTCGCCCAGCGCCTCGGAGCGTGGGTCAGCCTCGAGGAGGTGCCCGAGGTGTGGAAGGGCGTCGTCTCGATCTTCCGCGACCACGGCTACCGCCGGCTGCGCAACCGCGCCCGGTTGAAGTTCCTCATGGCGGACTGGGGCCCCGAGCGGTTCCGCGACGTGCTCGAGAAGGAGTACCTCGGCCGCGCCCTCGTCGACGGACCCGCCCCGCAGGCCCCGCCGGAGCACCGCCGCGACCACGTCGGCGTCCATCCCCAGCAGGACGGGCGGTTCTGGGTCGGCGTCGCCCCGGTCGCGGGCCGGGTGAGCGGCACCACGCTGGATGCCGTGGCGGAGCTGGCGCGGCGCCACGGCTCCGGTCGCGTACGCCTGACGGCGCAGCAGAAGCTGCTCGTCCTCGACGTTCCCCGTTCGGAGGTGGCGGACCTCACCGACGGGCTGGAGGCCCTGGGCCTGCCGAGCGCGCCCAGCGAGTGGCGCCGAGGGGTCATGGCCTGCACCGGGATCGAGTTCTGCAAGCTCGCCCTCGTCGAGACCAAGGCCCGTGCGCGGACCGTCGTCGCGGAGCTCGAGCGCCGCCTGCCCGACTTCGACGCCCCGTTCTCCATCCACGTCAACGGCTGCCCCAACTCGTGCGCCCGCACCCAGGTCGCCGACGTCGGCCTGAAGGGCATGGTGCAGAAGGGCGACGACGGCGAGCTCGTCGAGGTCTTCCAGGTGCACCTCGGGGGGAGCCTCGGCAGTGACCCCGCCCTGGCCCGCAAGACCCGGGCCCTGAAGGTCCGTGCCGAGGACCTGCCCGACTACGTCGAGCGCCTGGCCGGCCGGTACCTCGACCAGCGCGAGCCCGGCGAGGCGTTCGCCTCCTGGGCCCGCCGCGCCGACGAGGAGGACCTCCGGTGAGCCGCGCGAGCACCGCCATCTTCCACTGCCCGTTCTGCGCCGAGGAGGACCTGCGTCCTGTGGCCGAGCCGGCCGGCGCCTGGGCCTGCCAGGCCTGCGCCCGCGTCTTCACCGTCGACCTGGTGACGGTCGACACGGCCCAGATCCCCGGCCGCCTCGCCGAGGAGGCCGCGCTCGAGAGGAGGACTCCATGAGCACGACCCTCACCGGCACCCGCACCGGCCTGGAGCTCCGGACCATCGCCGAGGAGGCGGCCGCCCACTTCGCGGCCCTCGAGGCGGACCCCGCACACGCGGCATACGAGGGCAGGGTGGAGCTCGCGCGCGCGGCCCTGCGCTGGGCCGCGGAGACGTTCGGCGAGCACCTCACGGTCGCGTCGTCCATGGGCGACGAGGTGCTCGTCCACCTCGTCGGCACGACCCTCACGGGGGCCGACGTGTTCTTCCTCGACACGGGGTACCACTTCGCGGAGACCCTCGGCACCCGTGACGCCTACCAGGCGATGCTGCCGCTCCGGATCCGGACCGTCCTGCCGCTGCTGACGGTGCCCGAGCAGGACGCCGAGCACGGCGCCCGGCTCCACGACAGCGACCCCGACCGCTGCTGTGCCCTGCGCAAGGTGGAGCCCCTCAACCGGGCGCTGGAGGGGCGCGAGGCGTGGGTGACCGGCATGCGCCGGGAGGACGCCCCCACCCGCACCGACATCGGTGTCGTGGGGTGGGACGACACCCGCCGGATGGCGAAAGTTAACCCGCTGGCCGGGTGGGCACAGGACGATGTCGACCGCTACGTCAAGGAGCACGACGTGTTCCTCAACCCCCTGCGGGCGGAGGGCTACGCCTCCATCGGGTGCGCGCCGTGCACGCGCCCGGTCGCCGAGGGTGAGGACGCCAGGGCCGGCCGATGGACCGGGAAGAACAAGACAGAATGCGGGCTGCACACATGAGCACGACGACGCTGACCGATGGCCGCGCCGCCGAGCAGGCGCTGCCGGGGCAGTACACCCTCGACCACCTCGACCACCTCGAGTCGGAGGCCATCCACATCTTCCGCGAGGTGGCCGGCGAGTTCGAGCGGCCGGTGATCCTGTTCTCCGGCGGCAAGGACTCCGTGGTCATGCTGCACCTGGCGCTCAAGGCGTTCGCCCCGGCGCCGCTGCCGTTCTCGCTGCTGCACGTGGACACCGGCCACAACTTCCCGGAGGTGCTCGAGTACCGCGACGCCACCGTGGAGCGGCTGGGGGTGCGGCTCGTGGTCGCGAGCGTGCAGGACTACATCGACGACGGGCGGCTCCGCGAGCGTCCCGACGGCACCCGCAACCCGCTGCAGACCGTTCCGCTGCTCGACGCCATCGAGGCCAACCGCTTCGACGCGGTCTTCGGTGGCGGTCGCCGCGACGAGGAGAAGGCCCGCGCCAAGGAGCGGGTCTTCAGCCTCCGCGACGCCTTCGGCGCGTGGGACCCGCGGCGCCAGCGCCCCGAGCTCTGGGACCTCTACAACGGCAAGCACGCCCCGGGCGAGCACGTCCGCGTCTTCCCGCTGTCGAACTGGACCGAGCTCGACGTCTGGCGCTACATCGAGCGCGAGGGCATCGCGCTGCCGGAGATCTACTACGCCCACGACCGTGAGGTGTTCGCGCGCGACGGGATGTGGCTCACCGCGGGGGAGTGGGGCGGCCCCGGGCCGAACGAGACCGTGGAGACGCGGCTGGTGCGCTACCGGACCGTCGGTGACATGAGCTGCACCGGTGCCGTCGACTCCGACGCCACGGACGTCGCCGCCGTGATCCGCGAGGTCGGCGCCAGCCGGCTCACCGAGCGCGGGGCCACCCGCGCGGACGACCGCCTCTCCGAGGCAGCGATGGAAGACCGCAAGCGACAGGGCTACTTCTGATGACGATCACCGACCACGCGCCTGCGGCCACCGTCCTCGACGACGTGCCCTCGCCCCGCCACGACCTGCTGCGCCTGGCCACGGCGGGCAGCGTCGACGACGGCAAGTCGACCCTCGTCGGCCGGTTGCTCTACGACACGAAGTCGGTGCTCGCCGACCAGCTCGACGCGGTCGAGCGGGTCAGCCGCGACCGCGGTCTCGAGGCCGCCGACCTCGCGCTGCTCACCGACGGCCTGCGCGCCGAGCGCGAGCAGGGCATCACGATCGACGTGGCCTACCGCTACTTCTCCACGGCCACCCGCTCCTACGTCCTGGCCGACACCCCGGGCCACGTGCAGTACACCCGCAACATGGTCACCGGGGCCTCGACCGCCGAGCTGGCACTGATCCTGGTCGACGCGCGGCACGGTGTGGTGGAGCAGACGCGCCGCCACCTCGCGGTCACCGGGCTGCTCGGCGTCCGCCACGTGGCCCTGGCGGTCAACAAGATGGACCTCGTCGACTGGGACGAGACGGCGTTCAAGGCCATCGTCGTCGAGTTCGAGGAGCTCGCCGCGCGCTTCGGGATCGACGACGTCGTCGCCGTGCCGGTGTCGGCGCTCCTCGGCGACAACATCGTCGACCGCTCCGAGCGCGCCGCGTGGTACTCCGGCCCGACCCTGCTCGAACACCTCGAGGCCGTGCCCGTGGGCACCAGCCCGGACACCCAGGCGCTGCGCCTGCCGGTCCAGTACGTCGTGCGGCCCCGCACACCGGAGCACCCCGACTACCGCGGGTACGCCGGCCGGCTGGCCTCCGGCGTGGTCCGGCCGGGCGACGAGGTGCTCGTCCTCCCGTCGGGGCGGCGCACCACCGTCGAGGGCATCGACCGCGCCGGGGCCGACGGTGGGGTGCAGGAGCTGGACGTGGCCTTCGCCCCGCAGTCGGTCGTCCTGCGCCTCGCCGACGACCTCGACATCTCACGCGGGGACCTCATCGCCGCCGCGGACGCCTCCGGCCTGCTGACGCGCTCGCTCACCGGCACGGTGGCGGTGCTGTCGGACAGCCCGCTGCGCCAGCGAGACCGCGTGCTCCTGCGGGTCGGCACGCGCACCGTGCGGGCCATCGTGGACGACGTCGTCGACCAGCTCGACATCACCACGATGGAGCAGCAGGCCGCGCCAGATGGGCTCTCGCTCAACGCGATCGGCCGCGTTCGCCTGCGCCTGGCCGAGGACGTCGCCGTCGACGACTACCGCGAGCTGCGCCGCACCGGCTCCTTCCTCCTCATCGACGAGTCCGATGGCTCCACCCTCGCCGCCGGAATGGCCGAGGCGCCGGACCGCAGCGCAGGCGAGGGCATCTGATGACTGCCGCAGCCGCCTACCCGCTGAGCCTCGACCTGCGCGGGAAGCGCGCCGTCGTCGTCGGCGGTGGTCCGGTGGCGGCCCGGCGCGCGGCCGGTCTCGTCGCTGCCGGTGCGGCCGTCGAGGTGATCTCCCCGTGGGTGGCCGAGGACCTGCAGGACCTGCTTGCCGACGGCCGGGTCGCCTGGCACCAGCGCGAGTACCTCGTCGGCGACCTCGTCGACCCGGATCCGGCGTGGCTCGTGCACACCGCGACCGGCGACCGCGACGTCGACGCCGCTGTGGCGGCGCACGCCGACGCCGCCCGCGTCTGGTGCGTGCGGGCCGACGACGCCTCCGCCTCCAGCGCCTGGACGCCCGCGGTGGCGCGCGGTCCGGAGTCCGGGCCGGCAGCCGGTGTCACCGTGGCCGTGACGGCCGGGGGCGACCCCCGCCGGGCGGTGGCGGTGCGCGACGCCGTGGCCGCTGCCCTCGACAGCGGCACGCTGCCGGTGCGCCGCGTCCGCCACACCTCGAGCGGGACGTCGACGCGCGAGGGCGGGTCTACTCCAGCGGTGGGTCGCGTAGCCCTCGTCGGTGGCGGCCCCGGCGCCGACGACCTCATCACGGTCCGCGGCCGGTCGCTGCTCGCGGCCGCCGACGTCGTCGTCGCCGACCGGCTGGGGCCGCGCGGCCTGCTGGCCACCCTGGCCGCCGACGTCGAGGTCGTCGACGTCGGCAAGACGGCCGGCAACCACCCCGTCGGCCAGGACCGCATCAACGAGCTCCTCGTGGAGCACGCCCTCGCGGGCCGGAACGTGGTGCGGCTCAAGGGCGGCGACCCCTTCGTCCTCGGCCGTGGGGGAGAGGAGGCGCTGCACTGTGCCGCCCACGGCGTGCCCGTCGAGGTGGTGCCGGGTGTCACGTCCGCAGTGTCCGTCCCCGCCGCCGCGGGGATCCCGGTCACCCACCGCGGCATCACGGCCTCCTTCGTCGTCGCGTCCGCCCACGAGGGCTCCGAGGTCATGACGGCCGCCCTGAAGGACGCCCCTGCCGACGCCACCCTCGTCCTGCTCATGGGCGTCTCGCGCCTCGCCGACACCGCTGCAGGGCTGGTCCGCGCCGGCCGCCCCGCCGACACCCCGGTGGCGCTGGTCGAGTCCGGGTGGACCGCTGCCCAGCGCACGACGGTGACCACACTGGCCCGCGCGGCGCAGGACGCCGAGGCCGCCGGGGTCCGACCACCCGCGATCGTCGTGGTGGGTGACGTGGTCCGGGTGCGCGAGCAGCTCGGCGACCTGCACGGCTAGCCTCACCGGGTGAGCGCCCCCACCGACCACGCCGTCGTGCTGCTCGCGCACGGCTCACCCGACTCGCGCCACGCGCGTGGCGTCGAGGCGCTGGCGGCACGCGTGCGCGCCCTCGCGCCCGGGCGGGCGGTCCACACGGCATACCTCGACCACCACCCGCCGTCCCCAGCCGACGCGGCGGCAGCGGCGGGCCGTGGGCCGGTGGTTCCCGTCCTGCTCACGCCCGCCTACCACGTCCGGGTCGACGTGCCCGACGCCGTCACCGTGATGCGCTCGGCCGCCCCCGGCCCCTTCTGGGCGACGGCTGCGCTCGGGCCCGACCCGCTGCTGCTCGCCGCCGCGGCCGAGGTGCTCGACCGTGCCGGGATCTCGCCCGACCCCGGCACAGCCGTGGTCCTGTATGCCGCCGGCTCCAGTGACAGCGCCGCCGTGGCCACGATCACGGCGACCCTGGCGGCGCACCCGCCCGCCGGGGCCTGGGGACCGTGGCGGGTCGCCGCACTCGACGGCGGGCAGGCCCTCCCCGCCGTCCTCGCCGACCTGCCGAAGGAGGTCCGTCGCACGGTCGCTGTCTCCTTCATGGTCGCCGAGGGCATCCTGCGCGACCGCATGGTCACCGCGTGTGCCGACGCGGGCATCCCCATGGTGGCCGGGACGCTGGGTGACACCGACGCGGTGGCCCGGCTGGTGCTGCTGCGGGCCGGTAGCCTGCCCCGGTGAGCGAGACGACCCGCCCCCACCCGCACCTGCGCGTCACGCGCGAGGGCGCTGTCCTGAGCGTCGTGCTCGACAACCCGACCCGGCGCAACGCGCAGACGCCCAGCCTCTGGCTGGCACTCGCCGAGGTGGCCGAGCAGCTCGACCCCGAGGTGCGGGTCGTGGTGCTGAAGGCCGACGGGCCGTCCTTCTCGGGCGGCATCGACCTCTCGATGCTGACGCCTGGCGGCGTCGAGGGCGAGGTCTCGATGCTGGCCCCCGCCGCCGAGAGCCCCGAGGCCATGGCGGAGACGATCGCGCCGTACCAGCGCGGCTTCACGGCGTGGGCCGACGTGGATGCCGTCGTCGTCGCCGCGGTGCAGGGACACGCGATCGGAGCCGGCTTCCAGCTGGCGCTCGGCGCGGACCTGCGGGTCGTGGCCGACGACGTGCAGTTCGCGATGCGCGAGACGTCGCTGGGCCTGGTGCCGGACCTCGGCGGCACCCAGCCACTGGTCGACATCGTCGGCTACGGCAAGGCGCTGGAGATCTGCGTGACCGGCCGTGCCGTCGGTGCCGCGGAGGCGGTCGCCTCCGGGCTGGCCTCGGTGGCCGTGCCCGGCCACGAGCTCGCGGCGACGACCGCGGACCTCGTCGCCGCGATCCTCGCGGCCCCGGAGCCCGCAGCGCGCGAGCTCAAGCCGCTGCTGCGACGCGCGGCGTCCTCCAGCAGCCGGGACGACCAGCTGCGGCACGAGCGGGAGGCCCAGGGCCGGCTGCTGCACGCGCTGGTGACCCAGCGCCTCGCGCAGGCCGGTCCGACGGGCCCCGACGCCGACCAGCAGGCCTGAGGCCTCCAGCGACGCCGCGTTGTCGGTGGTCCGCGCCATGCTGGGCGTGTCCGGCACCGCCGTCGTCGTCCCACCTGGGGAATCACGACCCCGGCGACGGTGTTGACGGGCGAGACGAGAAGACAGCGTGATCGGGGCCGGGCAGACCGGGCCGCCGGCGCGGAGGAGTGCCCATGAGCATGCACGGCTGGATGGCCATGCGGTCGCTGACCCAGGACGACTCGGTCAAGGACCGCAAGCTGGCGCCGGGGACGGCCCGCCGCGTCATGGGTTACGCGCGGCCCTACCGGCGCGAGATCGCCGTCTTCGTCGGCCTCGTCGTCGTCACCTCGTCCCTGGTCGTCGCCACGCCGCTGCTGCTCAGGAAGCTGATCGACGAGGGCGTCACCCCCCAGAACCGCGCGGTGGTCATCACGATCTCCCTCCTGGTGGCCGGGATCGCCATCGCCGAGGCGCTCCTGACGCTGGTGCAGCGCTGGTTCTCGTCCCGCATCGGCGAGGGCCTGATCTTCGACCTGCGCACCGAGGTCTTCGCCCACGTGCTGCGCCAGCCGATCGCCTTCTTCACCCGGGCGCAGACCGGCGCGCTCGTGAGCCGTCTCAACTCCGACGTCCTCGGCGCGCAGCAGGCGTTCACCTCGGTGCTCTCCAGCGTGGTCAGCAACGTCGTGTCGCTCGCCCTCATCATCGGCACCATGGCAACGCTGTCGTGGCAGCTGACGGTCGCCTCGCTGGTGCTGCTGCCCTTCTTCCTCGTCCCTGCGCGCATCATGGGTCGCCGCCTCGCCGGTCTCACGCATGCCCAGATGGGCCTCAACGCGGACATGGGCAGCCGGATGACCGAGCGGTTCAACGTCGCCGGAGCGCTGCTCGTCAAGGTCTTCGGCCAGCCGACGCGGGAGGACGCCGAGTACGCCGAGCGGGCGGGCAAGGTGCGTGACATGGGCGTCCGGATCGCCATGAACCGCAGCATCTTCATCGTCGCGCTCACCCTCGTGGCGTCGCTGGCGACGGCGATGGTCTACGGCTTCGGCGGTCTGATGGCGGTGGGCGGCACCCTCACCATCGGCACGCTGCTGGCGCTGACGGCCCTGCTGGCCCGCCTCTACGGCCCGCTCACGTCGCTGTCCAACGTGCGCGTCGACATCATGACCGCGCTGGTGTCCTTCGAGCGGGTCTTCGAGGTCCTCGACCTCCAGCCCCTGATCCGCGAGCGCGACAGCGCGACCCCGCTGCCCGGGGGGCCCGTCCGTGTCGACCTCGACCACGTCGGCTTCCGCTACCCCGCCGCGGACGACGTCTCCCTGGCGTCCCTCGAGACGACGGTGAGCGGGGACCGGCGCGGTGGCGGCGACGTGCTCAGGGACGTCAGCCTGCACATCGAGCCCGGCCAGATCGTCGCCCTGGTCGGCCCGAGCGGTGCCGGCAAGACCACCCTGACGGGGCTGGTCGCCCGCCTCTACGACCCGACGACGGGCACGGTCCGCGTCAACGGCACCGACCTTCGCGACGCGACGCTGGAGTCCGTGCGGGCCACGGTCGGGGTCGTGACCCAGGAGGCACACCTCTTCCACGACACCATCCGTGCGAACCTCGCCTACGCCAAGCCGGAGGCCACCGAGGAGGAGATGGTGGCTGCCCTCAGGGCCGCGCAGGTCTGGCCGCTCGTCGACTCCCTCCCCGAGGGCCTCGACACGGTCGTGGGCGACCGGGGTCACCGCCTGTCCGGCGGGGAGAAGCAGCGCCTGGCGATTGCCCGGCTCCTGCTGAAGGGGCCGGGCCTCATCGTCCTCGACGAGGCGACGGCCCACCTGGACAGCGAGTCCGAGGTCGCCGTCCAGCGGGCCCTCGACGAGGCGCTCTCCGGCCGCACCGCGCTGGTGATCGCCCACCGGCTCTCGACCGTGCGCGGCGCCGACCAGATCCTGGTCGTCGACGAGGGCCGCATCGTCGAGCGTGGCCGCCACCACGAGCTGCTCGCCGCGAACGGCCTCTACGCGGACCTCTACCGCACCCAGTTCGCGGAGCAGGCCTCCGGGATCGTGGCCTGAAGGGGCGCAGTCTCAGGCGTCCTCCTCGTCCCAGATCCGCACCTTCTTGGGCCGCGCCGCCGTGCGGGGTGGGCGCCCCGCGCCGCCCCGGCCGGTGGCTCCGGCGGCCTCGACGCTCTCGCGGTGCTCTCGCCGGACACCGACGAAGACCAGCACGAAGCCGACGGGCATCGCCAGCCACCACTGGAACGCGTAGGCCTGGTGCGGCCCGATGCCGGTGTCCGGCCGCTCCAGGCGCGCCGGCCGCTCCGGCCGGGCGCCGTCAGGGGTCGACTCCATGTCCAGCACGAGGTAGGCGCCCAGCAGGTCCGTGCCCAGCTCGCGGGAGGCCTCGGCGAGGTTGATGCTGGCCAGCTGCCCCCGAGGGAGGCTCCGGTCGAGCGATTCCTCGGACAGGCGCAGCCACCCGGTCACCTCAACCGGCCCGTCCGGGGCGGACGGCACGTCCGGGAGGGCTTGGGCGCTCTCGGCGTTGGGCACCCACCCGCGGTCGACCAGCAGGACGGAGCCGTCCTCCAGGGTCAGGGGGAAGAGTGCCTCGTACCCGTAGGTGCCGTCGAGCGGACGGTTGCGCACGAGCAGGGGATCGCCCGCGGCATACCGGCCGGTGGCGGTCACCCTGGTCCAATCGCGGGCGAGCGGCAGGGGGCCAGGACCCACCACATCGCCCAGCGGGACCGGTGCCGCGTCGTAGTGGGCGGTGATGCGGTCAGCGCGAGCCTGGCGCTCCTCGTAGCGCCCCCACTGCCACTGGCCGAGGAAGAACGCAGCCACGGCGAAGGCGGCGGCGAGGGCCAGCGCACCCAGCCACCGAGACGACGCAGCAACCCTCAGCACCGGATCACGGTACCCGGCTTAGGCTGGTACCCATGACCGGCCTCCCGTTCCCGCGCGTGCGCCCCGCGACGCCCGCCCTCCCCGAGGGCGCCACGGGTCTCGCGGACCAGTTCGGCCGCGTCGCCCGGGACCTGCGCGTGTCCGTGACCGACCGCTGCAACCTGCGCTGCACCTACTGCATGCCGGCCGAGGGGCTGCCCTGGCTGCCCAAGCCCGAGATGCTCACCGACGAGGAGATCGTGCGCCTGGTGGGCGTGTTCGTCGCCCTCGGGGTCCGCCAGGTGCGACTGACCGGCGGTGAGCCGCTGCTGCGCCGTTCCCTGGTCGACGTGGTGCGGGGGATCGCCTCCCTGAGCCCTCGGCCCCGGATCGCCATGACCACCAACGGCGTCGGCCTCGACCGGCTCGCCGCGCCGCTGCGCGAGGCGGGTCTGGACCGCGTCAACGTCAGCCTCGACACGGTCGACCCCGCCGAGTTCGCCGCCCTGACCCGCCGCGACCGGCTGCACGACGTCGAGGCCGGGCTCAAGGCCGCCGCGACGGCGGGACTCGCCCCGGTGAAGGTCAACGCGGTGGCCATGCGCGGGATCAACGACACCTCCGTCGTGGAGCTGCTGCAGTGGTGCCTCGACCGCGACTACGAGCTGCGCTTCATCGAGCAGATGCCGCTCGACGCCCAGCACGGCTGGGACAGCTCGACCATGGTGACCGCCGGCGAGGTGCGCGCCCGGCTGGAGGAGCGCTTCACCCTGACGGAGCTGCCGGCGGAGGACCGCGGCAGCGCCCCGGCCGAGCGGTTCCTCGTCAACGGCGGGCCCGCCACGGTGGGCATCATCGCGAGCGTGTCCGCACCCTTCTGCCAGGCCTGCGACCGGGTGCGCCTCACCGCCGACGGGCAGGTGCGCAACTGCCTCTTCTCCCGCACCGAGACGGACCTCCGCGGCCCGATGCGCGACGGCGCCTCCGACGCCGAGCTCGTCCGGCTGCTGCAGGGCGAGATGTGGCGCAAGGCGCGCGGTCACGGCATCGGCGACCCGGGGTTCGTCCAGCCCGACCGGCCGATGTCCGCCATCGGCGGCTGAGTCAGCGGACCAGGTCGAGGCGGCGGGTCAGCTCCGAGAGGGCCAGGGCTGCGGACCGCCGCACCTGCGGGTCGGGGTCGCTCATTGCGCCCCGCACGACAGCGAGGTCCTCGTGCTCGCCGGTGACGCCGAGCGTCCGCAACGCTGCGACACGCACCCGGCGGAGGGTGTGGCCGGCCAGCGAGGCGGCGGGGTGTGCCGCGGCGCCGAGCTCGCGCTGCCAGGCCACCTTGAGGCACATCTCGGCAACCCGCCATGCGGGGTCGTGCAGCCCGTCGACGACCGCAGGACCGGCGCTGTCGTCCCAGAGGTAGCGCAGTCCCCGGGCACCCCAGACTCGCGGCCACTCCTCGCCTCGCCGGTCCAGCGCGAGCGCTGAGGCGTGCAGCCCGGTCAGTGCAGGGAGCGCCTCGAGGTGGTCGTGAGGATCAGCGCCCCCGAGCAGGTCGAGGAGGACGTCCACGGCTGCGACGGGCCCGACGACGTCTGCCCAGGCAGGGATCGTGTCCCGGATCGCTGGCCGCGTCGCCCGCACCGGTCCCACGCAGCCCGCCTCAGCCGGCTCCGGCCGGGATCGCGTCGGCCGGCACCGTCTCGGCGAGGAAGCCGCGCACCGAGAGGAACTCGCCCAGGCTGGTGCGGTGCTCGTCGCACGCCAGCCACACCTTCCGACGGTCGGGCGTGTGCAGCTTCGGGTTGTTCCACAGGTGCGCCCACGTGGCGGTCTGCCGGCAGCCCTTGGCGCTGCACACCAACGCCTCCATCAGGGCTCGATCTGGCGCTTGGGGTCCGTCACGGGGGTGACCGGGTTGAAGCGCCCGTCGAGCCGCGGGCGGACCGCGTTGGCGAGGACGACGGCGATGTAGGGCAGCACGACCGCGAGGACGGCGAACAGGCCCCACACCCACCACGGCGCGCCGTTCGTCGCGGTGACCGCCGCCAGCAAGAAGCACACGGTGCGGATGCCCATCGTGACGAGGTAGCGCTTGATCCGGGCGGCCTGCTCGTCCCGAAGCGACTCGGGGGCCGTCGTGACCGACTGCACGGCCGGGTGCCGCACGTGTCGCCGATGGGACGGGCTGTCCATGCCTCAACCATATGCCGCTTTCGATGCCGACTACCCATCGGTAGTCGGCTAGCGTCACGACAGATCGCGGGCCGGGCCCGCCGACCGTCGTCGACTGGAGGAGAGCGCATGGGGCAGGGTCGGAACGTGCTGGTGACGGGTGGCAACCGGGGCATCGGGCTGAGCATCGCCCGGGCCTTCGCGGAGGCCGGGGACCACGTCGTCATCACCCACCGTTCGGGCGAGCCACCGGAGGGGCTGAAGGGCGTCCGCTGCGACGTCACGGACTCGGCCTCTGTCGATGCCGCGTTCGCTGCCGCCGAGGAGCTGCTCGGCGGGCCCGTGGAGGTGCTCGTCGCCAACGCCGGGATCACCAAGGACCAGCTCCTCATGCGGATGAGCGACGAGGAGTTCGACTCGGTCGTGGACACCAACCTCGCGGGCGCCTTCCGCTGCGCCCGCCGCGCCTCCAAGGGGATGATCCGCCTGCGCAAGGGCCGGATCGTGTTCATCTCCAGCGTCGTCGGGCTCTACGGCTCGCCCGGCCAGACGAACTACGCGGCGAGCAAGTCGGCCCTCGTCGGGCTGGCCCGCTCGATCTCGCGCGAGCTCGGTGGCCGCGGCATCACCGCCAACGTGGTCGCCCCCGGCTTCATCGAGACCGACATGACCGCCGAGCTGCCCGAGGACCGCAGGAAGGCCTACCAGGCCAGCATCCCGGCCGGTCGCTTCGCCCGGCCCGAGGAGGTCGCCGCGGTCGTGCGCTTCGTCGCGTCGGACGACGCGGCGTACATCACCGGCGCCGTCGTCCCCGTCGACGGCGGCCTCGGCATGGGCCACTGACCCAGGCGCCACCGCCGCACGCCAGCACTACCGCACGCCACCACCACCAGACGCCACCAGAGACGAGAGAGGCGCACATGCTGCTCGAGGGCAAGAAGCTGCTCATCACCGGAGTCCTCATGGACTCCTCCATCGCGTTCCACGTGGCCCGGCTGGCCCAGGAGCAGGGCGCCGAGGTCGTCCTGACGTCCTTCGGCCGGACCATGAGGATCACTCAGACGATCGCGAAGCGGCTGCCCACGACCCCGCCCGTGCTGGAGCTCGACGTCACCGACCAGGAGCACCTCGACTCGCTCTCGGACCGCCTCGGCGAGCACGTCGACCGGCTCGACGGGGTGCTGCACTCCATCGGCTTCGCCCCCCAGGGCGCCTTCAACTTCCTGGAGGCGACCTACGAGGACGTCTCGACCGCGATGCACGCGTCCGCCTACTCCCTCAAGGCCCTCGCGGTGGCGGCGCTGCCGCGGATGGCCCAGGGCGGCAGCGTGGTGGGCCTGACCTTCGACGCCAAGTTCGCCTGGCCGGTCTACGACTGGATGGGTGTCGCCAAGGCCGCGTTCGAGGCCACGAACCGCTACTGCGCCCGCGACCTCGGCCCCCGGGGTGTGCGCTGCAACCTGGTGTCCGCCGGCCCGATCCGCACGACTGCGGCGAAGTCCATCCCGGGCTTCGAGGCGTTCGAGGAGTCGTGGGCGACGCGGGCGCCGCTGGGCTGGGACGTCAACAATGCCGTGCCCGCCGCGCAGGCCTGCGTGGCCCTGCTGTCCGACTGGTTCCCGGCCACGACGGGCGAGATCGTCCACGTCGACGGCGGTTTCCACGCGATGGGCCAGTAGCCGGTCGGGACCGCACCTGAGCGGCGACTAGGCTCCGCTGCATGACGTCCGCCCCCTCCGTCACCGTCGCCGAGGTCCGGGTCCTCGAGGGCCCCAACCTCTACTTCGCCAGGCCGGCGATCAAGGTCAGCCTCGAGCTCCCCGGCTACCTCGCTGCCGAGGAGCGTCACCTCGCCGACCTCGCCCGGCGCGCGGGGCTGCGGGGCAGCCGACCCGGCCAGCCGGGGTCGGAGCAGCGGCAGCGGTTCGTGGCACGGGTCGTGGAGCGCGCCGTGCGACGTCTCGCGACGGCGACCGGGACCAGCCGCCTCGGCGTGCGCAGCCGGCCGGGTTCGTCGCCGGAGCACGTCGTCGTGGCGTTCGTCTGGCGGCGGCGCGGGCGGGGTCAGGCGCTCGGCGCCGCGCTCGGGCCGATGCTCCAGGCCTGGCTCGACGGCGAGGATGCCCTCGCCGAGCAGGCGGACCTCATCACC
Source organism: Pedococcus sp. (assembly GCF_036554925.1). Lineage (NCBI taxonomy): Bacteria > Bacillati > Actinomycetota > Actinomycetes > Micrococcales > Intrasporangiaceae > Pedococcus > Pedococcus sp. The sequence goes on along the minus strand of NZ_DATBMI010000168.1, from coordinate 3,474 downwards.
CATGCCGACCCCGGGCCCCGGCCGTCGGTGCTGGTGCCCGCGGTCCCCGTGGCCTCCATCACCGGGACCAACGGGAAGACCACGACGACGCGGCTCCTCGGCCACATCGGCATGACGGCCGGACTCACCACCGCGTGGTCCTCCACCGACGGTGTCGTGGTCCAGGGCGAGCTCGTCGAGCACGGCGACTACTCCGGCCCGGCGGGCGCGCGCGCCGTCCTGGCCACGCCGGGCCTCCAGCTCGGCCTCCTCGAGACGGCCCGAGGCGGCATGCTGCTCAAGGGCATGGGGGTGGCGGCCAACGACGTCAGCGTCGTCACCAACGTCTCGGCCGACCACCTCGGGCTGCAGGGCATCGACACCGTCGACCAGCTGGCCGAGGTCAAGGCCATCGTCACCAAGGTGACGCGACCCGGCGGCTGGGCGGTCCTCAACGGCGAGGACCCGCGGGTCTGGGCCATGCGGACCAACACCCGGGCCAGGCCGTGGGTGTTCGCGCTGCGCTCGGACTCCCCGGCGGTCCGCGAGGCCCTCGACGCGGGCGGCCGTGCCATCACCGTCCTCGACGGCGACATCACGGTCATCAACGAGAAGGGCGAGTCCGACCGGATCGTCGCCATCATCGACGTGCCCGTCACCCTGTCCGGGCTCTCGCAGCACAACACCGCCAACGCGCTGGCGGCGACCGCGGCTGCCCTCGGCCTGGGCCTCCCGCGCGAGGCCGTGGTCGAGGGACTGCGCACCTTCGCGCCCGACATGCGCCTCAACCCGGGCCGGATGAACACCTACACCCTGCGCACCGCCGACGGGGGCGCGGTGACCGTCATCGTCGACCTCGCCCACAACGAGGCAGGCCTCGAGGCACTCATGGACGTCGCCCACGGCCTGCGTGTGCCCGGTGGCCAGGTCCACCTCGGTCTCGGGCTCGCCGGCGACCGCACCGACGAGCTGCTGGAGTCGATCGGCGAGCTCGCCGGGCTGCGCGCCGACCGGATCGTGGCGGCCCACAAGGCCCACTACCTGCGGGGGCGCACGATGGCCGGCCTCGAGCACCACCTGCGGGTCGGGCTCGCTCGTGCCGGCGTCGCCGACATCGAGTCCTACGAGACGGAGCTCGCCGGGCTGCAGGCCCTGGTCCCCGAGGCTGCCGACGGCGACGTCGTCGCCCTCATGTGCCACTCCGAGCGCCAGCAGGTCGCCGACTGGCTGGCCGAGCAGGGGGCGACCCCGGACACCGCGGCGGACATCCGGCGCAAGGTCGTCGCGTCCCGCGGCGAGCACGAGTTCGAGGCGGCGATCGCCGAGCTCTGGGACCTGACGGACGACGACGCCCGGATCCGGGCCGCTGCCGAGCTCCACCACGAGCACCCGCATGACGCCCGGCTCGCCTTCGAGTACGCCGGGGCGCTCGACGCGGCGGGTCGCGAGCGCGAGGCGATCGAGGGCTACCGCAAGGCGCTGGCCGCCGGGCTGCGCGAGCCGCACCGGCACCGCGCCCGCATCCAGCTCGCGTCCAGCCTGCGGGTGGTCGGGGAGGCCGCCGGCGCCTACGAGCTGCTCTCGGAGCTCGCCGCCGAGCGGCCGCACAGCGTCGCGGTCTCTGCCTTCCGGGCGCTGGCGGCGGTCGACTGCGGCCGCACGCCCGAGGCGGTGGCGGACCTCATCGACACCCTGCTCCACCACGCCGGCGACGAGGACACCCTCAGCTACCAGCGTGCGCTGCACGCGTATGCCGTGGAGCTCCGCGCGCGCTGAGGCCGAGCCTCCACCGGTGGACGCCCGCGCCCGTACGGAGTGCCGAACAGTCGGCCCCGTGGCACACCGGACGGGCCGGCTGGCCCCACGTCAGCCCTGGTGGGCTGCCTCCAGCTCCTCGTCCGCGGACGCCCCGGCCTCGTCGCCGGAGACCTGGGCCTCCGTCTGCAGCTCGGCCGGGTCGAGGTCCGGGTCACTGACCACCGGGCCACCGGTGTGGGCGCCGGCCTGGGCGCTCTGCGTCAGCTGCTCGAGCTCGGCCAGCACGTCAGCGTGCTTGTCGACACACAGCACGACCACGTCGCCGGGGTTGGCCCGGGCCATGGTGTGGTGCAGGGCGTCGATCTCGTCGAGCACGACCTCGACCTGGCGGCAGCGCACCCCCTCCAGGCCGAGCTGGGAGCGCGCTCCCTCGGCGACCAGCTCCGCGCACTCGCCGCGCCTGCGGCCCCGCAGCCGCTCGTCCTCCCGAACCACCAGGACGTCGAAGTGCCTGGCCGCGATCGCCCCGAGCTCGCGCATGTCGTCGTCGCGCCGGTCGCCGGCGGTGGCGATGACCCCGAGCCGGGAGATGCGGCCGAGGTCGGACTGGCCGGCCTTCTGCGCCGAGTAGCTCTCGACGAAGTCGCCGAGGACCCGCATGCCGGGGGCGTTGTGGCAGTAGTCGACGAAGACGTCGATGTTGTTGACGTTGACCTGGTTCATGCGGCCGGGGGAGAGGTAGTACGAGGTCGCGAACGTGCGCAGCCCCTGACGGATCTCGTGCAGCCCGGCACCCGCGGCGAAGGCGGCGCCGGCGGCGGCCATCGCGTTCGCGACGTTGAACTTCGCGGTACCGCCGAACGTCGACGGGAGCAGGTGGGTCCAGGCGAGCTGCATCGATCGACGGCCGTGCTTGATGACGATCATGTCGCCCTTGTCGGTGGGTTCGAGGACGACGGCCCTGCCACCGCGACGGCAGTAGTCCTCGACGAACTCGCGGACCTTCGTGCCGGGCGGCTGGAGCGAGAACCAGACGATCCCCCCGGAGCAGCGGCGTCGCATCTTGCGCACGTGCTCGTCGTCGGCGTTGAGGACCGCAAAGCCGTCACGCGGCACCGCCTCGACCACCACGGCCTTGACGTCGGCGAGCTGCTCGAGGGTGTCGATGCCGCGCATGCCCAGGTGGTCCGGGGCGATGTTGGTGACGACGGCGACGTCGTTGCGGTCGTAGCCGAGCCCCTCGCGCAGGATGCCGCCGCGGGCGACCTCCATGACCGCGAAGTCGACCCGGGGGTTCTGCAGGACCATCCGGGCCGAGCGCGGGCCGGACGCGTCCGACTTGATGACGAGCCGCTCGTCGATGACGATCCCGTCGGTCGAGGTCATGCCGACCTTGCGGCCGATGCCCTTGAAGATGTGGGCGATCATGCGAGACGTGGTGGTCTTGCCGTTGGTGCCGGTCACGGCGACGATCGGCACGCGCGAGGGCGACCCCGGCGGGAACAGCAGGTCCACGACGGGCTTGGCGATGAACTGCGGCTCGCCCACGGTCGGGTGGGTGTGCATGCGGAAGCCGGGGGCCGCGTTGACCTCGCAGATCGCGCCGCCGGTCTCACGGACCGGGGAGGCGATGTCCGGGCAGATGAAGTCGATGCCGGCGACGTCGAGCCCGATCATGCGGGCCGCCTCCTCGGCGATCTCGATGTTGTCGGGGTGGGCGTCGAAGGTGCGGTCGAC